>DAOVJH010000006.1 GCA_030673345.1 Pseudomonadota bacterium | reverse complement strand
GACTGTATCCCCTCGCCCTCACGTGCCGTTTTTAAACGCTCATAAGTTATACGCTCATGTGCTGCATGCATGTCGACCAGAACCATACCCTGGGCATTTTCTGCAAGTACATAGATACCGTGTAGCTGAGCACGCGCAAACCCTAGTGGCGGCATATCATGATCTTCAGTATCTGAAGCCGCATTATTTGTTTCAGCGGCGAACACGGTATAGGCACGCCGCTGTTCTGCTGCCGCAAAAGGCATCGACGACTGCGATGGCTGGTAACCCTGGGAAGGCTGCTTAGCTGAGCCAAATGTACCCACCCCGGATAACACGGCAGTCTGGTTTTGCGGTGCTGCCGCAGCGTCAGGTGAATGAGAGAAATGCTGGTAGTCATGAGCGCTGTTCTCACCCGCCGTTACTTCTGCAAGACTCTTATGAATTGCACGGAACAGGAAGTCGTGTATCTTACGTCCCTGGCGGAAGCGCACTTCATGTTTCCCCGGGTGCGCATTCACATCGACCATCACCGGGTCACATTCAAAAAATAAGACATAAGCAGGATGCCTGCCATGAAACAGGACATCCGAATACGCCTGCCGAACAGCATGACTGACCAGGCGATCTTTAATCACGCGGCCATTCACATAAAAATACTGCATATCCGCCTGGCTTCTTGAAAATGTCGGCTGCGCGATCCAGCCCCAGAGACGAAGCCCTTCATATTCAAAATCCATATGCACTGCCTGCTCGATAAAGGCAGGCCCGAGAATGTCGGCAATGCGTTTTTCCTGCTCCAGGCGGTTATTCGCAGCACGTAATGCCTTAACAACACGCTGGTTATGCCGTAGAGAGATATCGACGTCAAAACGGCTAAGCGAGATGCGCTTTACCACATCATCGAGATGAGAAAATTCTGTTTTTTCCGTACGCAGGAACTTGCGCCTGGCCGGGATATTAAAGAACAGGTCCCGCACTTCGATGGTCGTACCCGGTTTATTGGCCGCAGGGGCTATATCACTGGCCTGACTATTGTTCATCGTCAGCTGCCAGGTTTCATCACCGCCCTTCCAGCAGGAGGTCAGTTGCAACTGACTCACTGATGCGATGCTTGGTAGCGCCTCACCGCGAAAGCCCAGACTGCTGACTACTTCCAGTTCATCGATGGAATATATCTTACTGGTGGCATGTGGCGACAGTGACAGCACGAGGTCGTCTTTATGGATGCCTTGCCCGTTATCCGTAATGCGGATAAGTTTGGTACCACCTTTTTCGATGTCGATACTGATCTTAGTGGCACCGGCATCGAGACTATTTTCCAGCAATTCCTTTACCACAGAGGCAGGACGTTCGACAACTTCTCCGGCTGCGATCTGGTTGACCAGTTGCACTGGCATCGTCTGAATTCGACTATGTGTCGTCATAAGGAAACTAATTACTAATATGAATATGCGCTAGTTTATCGCAAATCATCAAATCTGTAGGTGCGTTTTTTATGCGTAGTAGCGTCTACGCCTGCTGTTGACCCTCAAAAGAGCGGATAGTGCTCTATGACCCGATAATTCACTGAAGCACCATCCTGTACAGACTCGACCATAACAAATTCATTCACGGTCCAGGGGATAGAGAAATTTGAGTATTTCAGATCTGTGCCAGCACATTTTCTCATCAGCGTTATGTGCGGCCTGTATGGCCGCTGTTCACAACAATAACCGCATTCCGTCAACGCATCACCCAGTTTATTATGCAGATAAACGAGCTCTGGCGGAATTTCCTGCAGTCCCATCCAGAAGATCTTCGCCTTAGAGAAATGACCGTAACTGTTTAGATCCAGCACAAATAGTCTGCCAGAAACCCCGCGCGCTGCTTTATGCATGCGATCTTTTACAGCGTCGTTGACCTGACCGACAAAATGCAGAGTAATGTGCAGATTAGCCGGCTGTATAACACGGCCTTTTAGATCGAAGATGTAGGGAGATGCTGTATCGACTATAGATTGCCTGGTACTAGCTGATGGCCATAGAGCAAAAAATAATCGACGGGTTTTCATATCAAAACAGGGCGAATAAATTTCGGTGAACAAGTAAGCTCATCCTTAGCTCCTCACTTGTTCACTGAAAAATGCAGGCATGTATCACTCATCATACTAATTTATTCGAACAGGTCCTGCACCGCATCAGCAGTATCCTGATCAAACTTCATGCGGAAGCGGATGTATGGACCGGCAGCAGTATAACCTGCTGCTGAGAAATCACTGTCTTCGAAGCCTTCGACGTTATAGCCAACACTTAACCAGATATTTCTGGCCATATTCCAGCCGAATGACAGGCCGGTTGAATACTTCATGGTTGAAGAGTTAGCTGAATAATGGGTATGCACATGTGCTCCGATATCAAAATTGTCGCTGATATCATGACGGTATTCACTGCCTAATAAATTAGTGATACCGCTATACTCATCTTTATCAAAAGTATCCACAACATATTTTAGACCAAAGTTAAACGATACCTGGTTTCTATTATTGATCAGGAAGTTTGAGGTCAGGTTTTCAATCAGTTTTCTCTGACGAGTTTTAATGCCGAGGATATCGGTATTCGAATCAAACTTAAAGTCGAGACGGTTCAAAGTGATCCATCGTGATTGTAGTGGTCGGTAAGCAACTGAGAACCTGATGTCGCCATCGAGCAGCGCACTGTTGTCTGTACGATCAGTTTTAAATAATTTCGTCGTTGCTGAATAACCAACGCCGCCTTTCAGATTTCTTTCCCAGTTAACGATTACACCCAGCTTGTCTTCCAGCTCCGCTGTGCGTAATTCAACCCGGTTGTTCAGCGTGTATGTTTCTGCGTTATAAGTCGTACCGACAGATATTGCGGTGAAATCGTTGTCAGCAGTACCTTGCGCTACTGGAACATCACCATAAAACGGCACCGCACCAGGTGAGCGTAATGTTTTTGCATGATCGAGTGTTACGTCGCCACTCCAGCGCTTATTGATCGGGAATGCCTGAGTCAGGCCTAAGGTAGCAAATGAACGGATACCATTCTCATTAGTTTCCTGGTTTACTGCTGAGTTCACCTGTGCGTTAGTCCATGGCGATGCACGTACACCTGCACGTGTCATCTGCGTATCCTGTACATTGCCTACCGTCCATTCATTTTCAGCATACAGATTTACTTTCGGCGTGATGAAATAATCAGCACCAAGGATGAACCTTGAAGGATGATCGACATTATCAGCCGAATCAACAGCTATCTCAGCATTACCTCTTAACTTAACCGTATCCTGAAGGAAGTTTTTACTGGCACCGAAGGTCAACAGGTTAGATGCATTTTTATCACCCGTCACAAACTGATCCCTGGCGAGTAATGCTCCGGCACTCAACGAATAATTGCGTTTACTATAAGTAACGTTCGCTTCGGCAACATCTCTCTTACCACCGCTCACAAGATTGTCTTCATGGTACACAGTACCATCCAGCACTAACGCCTGATTGATATGATAGTCGGCATCGGCACCATACTTTCGTGTGCCAGACTGGCCTTTCGATTGCTGGCCTAAACCGAAATCTGCATCTTCCTGTTTCGCATAAAATCTTGCTTTAAGGTCATCCCCACCATGGACGATCTCTGCACTGTATGCAGAACCACTAAGATCCTGTGTGCCGGATGTAACATCAGATGTTGCTATCTCCAGCCTTACCTCTGTCGCAGTATCGATTTCGATGCGAGCATCTGCACCTATCAGGTCACCTTCATTCTGGTAAGTTGCATCGTGTACGACGCTACCACCAATCTCTATCTGACCCTCGTTAAATCGTACAGCTGCACGTCCACCAGCTGTTATATCGCCTGTAACCGGTGCTTCGACTTCATAATCAGCCACGATGAATACCGGATTGAAGTTTTCATCACGGCTTTGGATCGGGCGGCGGAAGAAGATAGTGCCATCCGTGTAATCGATGCTGTAGTCGAGATAACGGCGCAGGACTTCTGTTTTAACGATAATCTCACTACGGAAGCGGTCACGCGTTTCGATGACGATATTGTCACTGTTGATGACGATATCTTTGCCGCTTAGATGATACAACCCGGAAATACCTTCACCCTGTATCTCATCTTTGATGAAGTTATTTATATTTTCAGCAGCGAATGCGGTGTACGAGAATTGACCATCATCATATTCAGATTTAGCACCGGTCATGTTGCGTTCAAATTTCGATAACTCTGTTATGTTCAGGCCGGTGCTCATATCACCGAACAATGCATAGAACTGCTCACGTTCGATCTTTATATACAGCTTTTCTGCACTTGATGCATCATAACGCTGGCGTGAATTATCCCCATATATCGTGTAATAAGTGTTCGGGTCAATCAACTGGTTGACCCGGTTATCACCAGCCAACGACTCTTTAGATGTATCGTAAGATGCGGTCAGCAACCATTCGCCTTTCACTTTACCTTTCGCGTAGAAAGCGACCTTGCCGTCACCGTAGAACTCATCGCTTATGTCACTGGCATCGAGCGCCTCTTTATTGCCTGACACAGAATTATAACCCGCCGCACCTTCGGCCAGACCGACCATAATCCAGTCACGTACTTCAGGCTGCACCCAGGTTTCTATGCGCGAGCGTTTACGGCCTGAGAAAGGCATCTCGATCTCAAGTTTACCGGTGATCGTTGTCGGCTCTAATACGATAAATGCGATACCGTTTTGTCCAACGACATATTCTGGATTTTGCTGATTTAAACCAGATAGACGATTCACCTGCAGTGCCTCGACCAGTTGCTGAGACATATACGGTTCTGATAAAGTAAATTTTCCGCGTGATCCAGGACGAGCAAAGTTACCATCTTTGTCATAGACACGGATAGCAACGACAGGTGCGTTGCGGCCATCAGCGATCAGGCGTGAGTGTTCAACATCAAACTCAGCCCTTACAGGTATGCCGGCAAATACGATATCCCTGGTCATCGTTTTTATTACTTCTCCATCTTTATTTTTAACGATGAAATCAAATCGGTTAGCACCATTAACCAGATGCACACCCTGCCAGTAACTGCGCGCAATAGTATTAGATTTATTCCTTATCATTCCAAAATAGAACAATGGATTTATCGGTTCGCCATTTAACAGCATCTCAAAACGGTCAGACGGTTTGTGTTTGATAGCGACATTTACAGATGGCGCAAACGGAGAATAATTCACATCCGGCATCAACCACTCATAACCGGGCGTGGTTTCTTTGATCCAGAATTCGTCAAACGTACTTATGTCCAACTGCTCTGTCACGGGTGGCGCTTCGATCAGTTTTTCGGTCTTGAATTCAGGCTGGCCCTCAAGAACAACTTTACTTACCTCACTTTCAGAAGTGACAAGTTCGACCTTTCCTGGCCCGCTCACTTCGCTAGTATTCGCCACCAGTTCAACACGACTATTTAATGCTGCAGCCTGCGCAGTGTTATTTGTGGCAAGAAGAGCCGATGCACCTGCACCTCCTTTCATTCGCTCAAAGATGGTCTGGCCTTTAACAGACTTACTCTCTGAGCTGGCACCAGAAACCTCAAGTATATTTTTGATCGGTGTGGAACGAATGTTCTTTTTATCATCCGTATCCATAAGCACAAATGCTGTCGTAATAAAGTCATCATCTGTATGTTTTTTGATCCAGCCACGGAACGTAAGCTCTTTTGACCAGTCACTGCCGACATCACCAAAACGATAAACCACAACATTTTTAATCACATATGGGTCTTCTATCTTCTGACCAGAAAGAACACTGCTACCTGCATCATAAGCAACACCTTCTGGCAGGTTAATAATCAAACGATAATTCTTTACAGGAATTTCAGTGTTAACCATTGTTATCCGGTATTTGATATCCTCTTCACTTAATTCAGTGTGAACAGATAAAGACGAGTTATCATCAATCTGTTCTCCAACGGGATTAATCACAGGAGCTACACGTGGCACTTCAGTTTTATTTTTGATCGGCACAGGTACAGACTGTGAAACAACAGATCTGCTTTCAACACTCACATCCGAGACATCAAGTTTATTTTTGACAGGTACAGAACGAATATTTTTCTTGATACCAGTATCCATAATAATAAATGCAGAAGTCACCAGTTCACCATCGGCCCTGTCCTTGATGCGACCACGGATCTTAAGCTGTTTTGACCAGTTACTGCCTAAATCACCGAAACGATAGATAACGACATTCTCATTAACATATGGATCTTCTATAAAAGCACCATCGAGCGTGCTGCTGCCCAGGTCATAGTCGATGCCTTCTGGCATGTTAACAATGAGACGATAGTTTCTTACGGGGATATCACCATTCGACATCTCGATGGTGTATTTGATATCTTCTTCATTTAACTCGGTCTGGATAAATAAAGTTGCCGTATCCGTGATCGGTTTTTTCTCACGCACATAGAAATCTGTACGCCATAAAGTGCCGCCCTGAATATCGACAAACTGTGAGTATGGCGTACCAGAAAAACGTGTGTTTTTAACGCAGTCGACGATTTCCAGGTTATCCGGGATACTTTCCTTATCGACCTGTACGACATGTGTACCCGGTTTGATACCTTCGAAGTGGAAACGGCCGTGCTCATCCGTTGCTGCATATTTACCATCTTCCATAAATACACGCACAGAAGGCAGACCCGGGTTGATCAATGTACTATCCTCGTCACATTCACCGATGATCACACGGCCTGCGATAAAACTTCTGCTGGCAAAAAGATCTTCCGTCACTGTGATGCCAGCTACAGCGATATTAGATTGAGTTCCTCGATCATCCTGTGCAACAACACTGTTTACCGCTTTACCCAATTTTGTGCCGACTGAAATCTCTGTAACATATTGAACCTGAACAGATGTTCCCGGCAGTATTGCAGAGACGGGGAAACCAAGCGTACGGCCATCGTTAGTTATCTGCGGTTCAAGCCCCGCTATTCCGTCATACCTGACAGACGCTTTCTGGTATCGCAGACCAACCGGCAAGGTATCTGTTATGACGACGTTGTTCGCACTGGTAGCCGTATCTGTATTACTCAAGCGCAAGGTGTATTGAACAAAGTCACCGATGGCAGCTGTTTCTTTTGATGCAGACTTTTCGATCACCAGGTATGAGGTTAATGCATCAAGCGGAACATCGACATGCAACGGCGGTCCCGGCTGTAGCACGAATACGCCGGCAAACGAGGCATCCGCATTGAGTGCATACGGCGCACCGGGCAATGCCTGAAGATCACTGATGTTAGCTGTTGAAGGGCCCTGGTAACTTGCTGGCGGATCAACCACGATACGGTAACTGCCAGTATTCATGCGTGGGAACCGATATCCACCGGCTGGGAAATTATAGACAGTGCCGCCACCATCAGTAACACTGCCGCCAGTGGTTACCGGATTAGCATAAGTACTGACACCATCATCACCAAAAACTGCCGCCAGGTTACCACTGGTATCAAGGATGCTGACAGTAGCACCATCGAGCAACGTGCCATCCAGGCTGCTGAACACGACACCGTAAGGATCGACCAATGAACCACCGGTGCTAATATCAGTCGGGTCATACTGGTCAGTGTACTGAACCGTAACATCGGTTTCAGCACCCAGACTTAACAGACCGTCATATTGCGCAACGGTGTTTGATGTTGACTGCACATAACCGACGAAGATACCGCTATCAACACCGGTCTCTATCAATATCAGTTCTTCCTGATCACCCGTCGAACTGGTTACCACCACACGTACCGTCTCACGTATAGCAGGGTCCAGGTTCTGATCCTGATCGTCGACCTGAGTGAATACTGGTTCACCTGTCGCATAAAGGTTAACGACATTCAACGGTTGTGGGTCAGTTGCGACTAATACGGTCAAACCACCGCCAACGAGAGGGATCAGTGGATCGGCCGAAGCAACAAAACCGGCTCCAGGCGGACCACTGGTCGCATGCTGTGTAACAACCGTTGGCGTGAACGGACTGGTTCCTGTTGCATCATACTGATACATCGTGATCGATGACGGTGTCTGTATGATGCTGGATACTATCGACACGGTATTACTGTTTGCAGTGCTGCCCGCACCAGTGAAATCAAATGCGGCAGAGGCAGTATTGTCGATCAGCGTGCCAGGCGGTGTTACCGCTTCAGCAACAAAGGATGCAGATAATAATACGATAAATAAAAATGTTAGATACACCTTCCACAGACCATTCGAAAAACCATCACGTCGAATAGCCTGTGGAAGATGCACTGTATGTGTGATCATACAGTGCATCTCATTTCTTTGAAACATTGTCACAAAAGCCCTGACAATAATTGCACACACAGCAGAACCTGCTCTGGTCATTAGACCAAAACAGGTACGTACTGTGTGTAACAATCGTTGCAACATGGCTCTGCGAATCTTCCGTGATTACTGTACGATCACGTTGAAAACGATCTCAACACTTTCGCCAGGTTTCAACTCACCAGCAGTGTAACCTGCTTCAACAGCCATACCGGCAACCGCTGAAAAGTCGACACTGACCGAACCGTTCAAACCGCCTGAATAAGTGCAGCCATCAGCTACTGCACTCAGACAGTAAGACAAACCTTGTGAAGGACGAGCCGTACCTAACGTGTCAACACGAACAGCAGTAACCAGACCACCTTCTTCATCACCTGGGAAGTTGAGTGTTGCACCCAATGCTTTTCCTGAATCGAGCAGATTCACATCGAGGGCAACCGCTGCTGTACCAGTAACCGCGATAGCATCAACCAGTGTGGTCAGGTCAGCCGATGCACCTGCAGCCGGATCGTTTGTCACAGTGATCGTATACTGGATGTAAGCCGTTGGTATCGCTTTCGGGAAATTACCTGCAGTAAAGCTATCAAGGTTCAGCGGGTCATAGATAACCTCAGATGACTTGGCCACCGTTAATGCCGCTGTCTGGATGATGTACGAACTGGCATCAGCATGCTGGCCGTTCTGTATCACACCTGGCGCAGTACCAGCACCATCTTCGGTGCCTGCAGGGTCGTTAAATACCGTCTGCATCGTTGCCGGATCATCAATGATATCGACCACTGCACCGGGGCCTACTAAACCTGCCACACTAAAAGTACCACCCGGGCTGGTATTACCATTGTCATCAGAAACGATCGCATCAGCTGCAATACCGGTCGTACCATCGACAGACACCTGAGCCACCAGTGACACCACAGCCAGATCATTGTCCTGGATACCGGTACCGGCTGTGCGTAAGGTCGGTATATCTGAGATGACGAATACACGCACGAAATTTACCCCAGGTGTCGCAGATAAAGAACCGACAAACTCGACAGCACCATCACCAGCCAGTGTATAGATGCCGTCATCATTTATGTCGACATACGTTCTGATGTTTATCGGTGTAAATATATCCGTACCTGCCGTATACGGATCGGTTCCAGCCAGGTTATGTACACCCTTCAACAGGAATCCCAGCGGTGCATTACCCAGGTTCTGGATAAGGAACGGAACCGCATTAGCGGTTACATCAGTCGAACCCGGCGCTACCGGTCTAGAGGCACCTGCTTCCCGTACCACGGTAAAGTTAACCACACGGTCCTCTTTAAACAGCGTAGGCGTACCAGCACCCACACCCGGTGTTGCGTTACCTACACCGCCAGCTGATTCAATCACAGTTTGCAAAACAGTGCCCACTTCATAACTGAGTGTCGCCGTGTTTGAAATGTCATCATTTGCCGCAGCAAATGCATTTGATGCACTGAACAGGCCTAAACCGCCTGTCAGTGCCAAGCTTAATAGCTTGTTTCGTTTACTTGTTTTCATACTATTTTCCTCTTAAATAAATCTCTATTAGATTTTTTAATGTTTAAGTTTTTCCTTTATTTTTTCTGAAGATTCTTTCGTTAATTTTTCAAGATTTCTTCAGAGATTTTTTTCTGACCAGCCATTCCATCGGCGGGCCTGTTGATTTCGGTGGACTTAAACCACTTGCCAAAAAACATAAGTGGCGTGGCGGTCCAGTTCCACCTGGCGGGCCGGTAACATTTGGCGGCCCGTCACGCATGTGGAAGATAATAGGCCCGTCCCTGCTATGTGCAGTTCCGTAACCTGCCGCTAATTTTGTTATCTTTTTTATTGCATTTTTTCCATGCGCAAAAACGACAATTGGCCCAGTCGAAATGGGCCATAATCCAGTATCAGATTGTCGAATTAAACTTCGCATATATTTTTTTAACTGTTCATCGATTATTTAATCGTCGTTTTATAAGTGACTTTGCTTTTCGCACCAGGCTTCAATGATTTTTTGTAAACCCAGCGGATAGCCGTATAATCTTCAGGTTTCGCTTTCCATACCCTTCCAGTTTTATCTTTCACCGTCAGCGAGTCAGCCGATGCAAAACCTTTCCCGTCGACTGAAAAAGTTATCTCTGTTGAATCACCGGTTGCAGAACTTCCGCGATAGCTTGAATTATTTGCAATCGGATTATTAACAACGATGTTCGAAACATCCTGGGTTGAAATATTTTCAAAAACGATCTCATACAAGATAACGTCATCTGGCAATACCAGACCCGGTTCAACATAATCATATTGCACAGAACCATCAGCTGATTTGCTAATAACCTGTTTGAATGCATTGTTACTAAAACGTATGGCACCTTCTTCTGCATGCGCACCGACCGCTGAGAACATAACCATCACTGAAAGCAAGACCGCTTTCCAGATATTTCTCATATGATTTTCTTTTAGATTTTTCATTTTTTCTTCCTCAATCAATAGTTACTTCAAAAATAATTACGTTAGTTGCGCCAGGGGATACTGCTAGTACACCACCCTGACTAAGATCAACTTCGATAGATATGACGGGTTTGGCTAAGATATCGATAGCACGTGAATAGTCTGCCGTTGCATCATTTAGATCTGACTGTACCGCACCATTCAATGTTATCGAACCATCGCTATATGTCGTATTTGCTGGAATCAAATCTGTAACAACCAAATTATCAACAGGCGTATTGCCAGCCACATTGACATCTAACTGGTAACGCAGCGTTGCACCGGGGTGTGGGTCGGTACCGCCTAAAGCATCGATTACAGTTACCGTTTTTAAAATGTTTACCGGTGACATGACCTGGTAGGCGCCCGCATCAGAATGCTGGCCATTGCGGACGACATCCTGAATCAGAGCAGTGCTGATGTCTTCAGGGGATAAACCAGCAGGATCATTGAACACAGTTTCCATCGTGAACGGTGAATCAGCTATGACATTGGCAATTCCTGAAGGCATATTAGTCGAGCCATTGCTGAACACACCTGCAGGACTAATCATTCCATTGTCGTCTGCATTGATAGCAGCACCCTCAACACCTACAGCACCACTTTCAGCAACCTGTGCTATCAAAGCAATCGCTGCGACATTATCGATCACCTGGGTTGGCATATCGGCAACAACATAAACAACACGTGATGTATTTGAAACCAGCTCGTCAATAAAAACAGCGGTATCTTCGACCGCCTGATAACCCGGCGTCAGACCACTCTCAACGAATACCTGGATAGTTCCAGCCAGAGGATCAAAGTTATCAGCTGGTGCAGCAAAAGGATTAGGTGATGTATTAACAGCGGTTACCAGAAAATCTTGAACCGTGTTGCCCGTGTTAGTAACAGTGAACTGTATTACAGCATCAGTCATGTCACTGATTACGGGGACAGCTGAACCGCCGTTAGAATCTGTTACAAGAAAATTTATTCTACGGTCTTCGACAAATGATACTGACGCATTACTCGTTCCGGGAGCACCACCGATGTCATAGCTTATGGTCGCTGTGGTCGTGATTGTGTCACCAGCAACAGCGAAAACATTGGTTGAATTTAAAAGTGAAAGACTAAGACCGAGTAGTACGATCGTTTTGCTAGAAACAAAAGCTTTGTCAGCAGAAACAATTAAAGCCCGAACGAGCTTAAAAATATAAAACCATAAATTGTTGTACTGTTTTTGCAAAATTATTTAACTCGAAAAAATAGTCTATTCGTCAACAAACCCTTTCGTCTTAAAACAAAAAACATTAACGAAATTTTTTATCTCATTTGGGGCATCAAATCTGCATGTAGAAAAATGCAATAGAAAACGTTTGAATCTGAAAATTTTTATTATTGTTTTTTTGTTTTTGTAATAGATATAAAATAGACGCTAAGTACGTGAATATCAAAGAAAAATAGGTAAAATAATTGTTTAATTTCTGTGTCAATTACTGACATAATTGTCAATTCTTTGACACCATTTTCCAGGTAGCGATTATCAAAGCAAATAGCCTGCTAATTTGACCGAAAAATGCAGAGTCTAAAGACAAATATGCCCATGCATCACTAAATTTCTACCCTTTATTTTTACCAGGGTAAGTTTCCAATATTTTAGCTGTCATAAAACCAACAGCTTCACAGGAAATATGAGATGGAAATAACCGTAAATTGTGAGTTATATCACCAAAAAACGCCCTTCTCACAGATAGATGCGCTTTAAAAAACCATTTTACGAGACGGTAAATCCTTCATCATCCAGCAAACTTATTCTGCAAAATCTTCTGATACTGACAAAAAACAGTCAAAAAAAATGACCCTAAAAAGGGTCATCAGCAGTATTTCCGTGAGTTGTTTTTGTTTTTATTATTTTTATATATCTAACTCACTGGAATTTTAATGACCTGTCCTGCCAGCAGGTTATCAGCGTACAAGCCATTACGTGCACACAAATCTGATTCATTTACTTGATGTTTTTCTGCTATCGCTGCCACACTGTCACCGTCACAGACGGAATATTCACATTCTGAAGAGGCTAACCAGGTACCTGGTGGCGCTTTACGTGAGAAGTATTTGCTCACACCGCGCGTGATCGCGCTGGCTATTTTTTTCTGATGAGATGCGCTACGTAAGTTCTTCTCTTCTCTCGGATTTGAAATAAAGGCGGTTTCCAGCAAAACGGACGGTATGTTCGGCGCTTTCAATACAGCGAAACCAGCCTGCTGTACTTTCTTCTTATGCACACGGTTCACCGTCTTCAGCTGACCCAGTATTTCACCGCCGATATCCAGACTTGATTCAATCGTGCCAGTCAATGACAGGTCAAACAAAACCTCTTTAACCATCTGATCGTCGACTGCTAAATTCACATCACCAAACAATATATCCGCTGCATTTTCTTTTTCAGCCAGCATACGTGCTGTTTCAGAGCTGGCACCATCGACAGACAACGCATATATCGACGAGCCACGCGCGCGCGGATCGGGGAATGAGTCTGCATGCAGCGAGATCATCATATCAGCACGATAGTCACGCGCTTTAGTGATGCGGTCACGCAACCGCATATAACGGTCATTCTTACGGATAAGAACCGCCTTCATGCCGCGCTGCTGATTAATATTCTTTTCTAAACGTTTTGCAATCTGCAGTGTAATAATTTTTTCATGGGTACCAGAACGTCCGGTTGCGCCCGGGTCTCTGCCACCGTGGCCGGCATCGATCGCGATGATAACGTCTCGTTTACTGGCCTTTTTAATCGTTGCTGTCCTGCCTTTTTTATTATGCAGGTCGATGACTAAACGGTGCCCGGACTTGCCTGATGGCGCCAGAAGAAAGCTGCGGGGGGAAACATCTTTACTTAGATCAAATACAACCCGTAGATCTTTATCGTTTCTTACACCGCTGCGGATACTGCGGATCAATGAATTAGCCTGTACCTGATCGACCAT
This sequence comes from Pseudomonadota bacterium, assembly GCA_030673345.1. Lineage (GTDB taxonomy): Bacteria > Pseudomonadota > Gammaproteobacteria > SZUA-229 > SZUA-229. Next base: position 900 of record DAOVJH010000006.1, on the reverse strand, counting down.
GCCATGCGGCATTTTGGTATTTTTTATATCCAGTACGACACGATTCGGGGCCTGCAGTGCGAATAGAGAATGGTCAGCAATGCCATCGAGGTCAAAAACCAGGCGGATATAATTTTTGTTCTTGGAAAGTCTGATGTCCTGCACCTGTGCTGCAACAGGCCCCCTGGCCGATGCCAGTCCGGGCACAGCAGAAACAGCCAGACCACTTAGTCCAGCTATGCTTTTAAGAAATTTTCGACGATCAGTTTCTATCATTGGTGTTCCATAATTGGGGAAATCATCATCATTCCCCCCGGTTATGTATTTAACGTGATTGCCTCTGTTTAATCTATTGTGGCAAAAATAAAAAAGAATGCAAGTATTTTTTTATATTTTTTATATAGATACATCACTTTCCTATAGTCAAAAGTCAGAAAAGACCTGTAACATCAATTTTTTACCCTTGTCTGTCAGTGCAGAAATATCTAGATTTCTTCCTTCGTTATGATGACTGAATTCACAGATCCAGTCAGCTGGCGGCAAAAATCCCTCTGCTTTTTCTGGCCACTCGACTAAACAGATGTCATTAAAATAATCTCGTGCACCCGTAAATTCCAGCTCTTCAGGGTCCGACAACCGGTACAGGTCAAAGTGGTAACACATGCGGTCATGACTGATCGGATACGGCTCTACCAGTGTATACGTCGGGCTTTTTACCACACCATCAAAACCACTGGCCTGAATAAATCCCCGGGCGAATGTTGTCTTGCCAACACCGAGATCACCTTTTAACAGCATGATAAAAGACTGACTTTTCAGTTCAGCAGCAGCTTTCGCCACGGCTTGCGCCAGGGCTATCTGCTGCGACTCATCGGCTAAAAAACACTGCCGAAGCACTGGCTCACTATTCATTTCGTTCAT
>DAOVJH010000494.1 GCA_030673345.1 Pseudomonadota bacterium | reverse complement strand
TAATTTTTAGCATTTTCCGGCAGATCATCCAGGCTTTTGGCGCCGACAGTTGATTCGCTCCAGCCTGGTATCGATTCATAGACCGGCTCACATAGTTCGATAGCATCAGCACCTAATGGCGGCATGTGCAGGTTTTCACCCTGGTACTTATAACTGGCACACATCCTGATGGTCTCCAGACCATCCAGAACATCCAGTTTGGTAATACATAAACCCGTCAGGCTATTAATCTGTGCAGCTCTACGCAATGCGACTGCATCAAACCAGCCGCAGCGGCGGTCACGGCCAGTAGTCGCACCAACTTCGTGGCCGACTGTAGCCAGGTGCTGGCCAATTTCGGGGTCATGCTCATTGTCGTCGAACAGCTCTGTTGGAAACGGGCCTGCACCAACACGTGTGGTATAGGCTTTTGTGATACCCAGAATATAATCTAAATCTTTGGGTCCAATGCCACTGCCGGTACATGCACCGCCTGCAGTCGTATTAGATGAGGTAACAAACGGGTATGTACCCTGGTCGATATCCAGCAAGGTGCCCTGCGCACCTTCGAACATGATGCTCTTGCCTTCTTTTCGGTAACCATCGATCATACCGGGCACATCTGCGATAAGTGACAACAGTTTATCGCGGTAGGACATCACGCCATCAAGTACGGTCTGATAATCCACCTCATCCTGTTTGAAATAATTTTTCAGTGCGAAGTTATGGTATTCCATTACACCGGCGAGTTTTTCCTTGAATTTTTCCAGGTCTTTAAGATCAGCAAGACGGATACCGCGACGCGATACTTTATCTTCATAACATGGACCGATGCCGCGACCAGTCGTGCCGATAGCTTCTTTACCACGTGCAATTTCACGCGCCTGGTCGAGTGCGATATGGTACGGAAGAATCAAAGGGCATGCTTCAGAAATACCGATGCGTTCACTGGCGGGGATGCCGCGCGCTTCGAGTTCACCCAGTTCTTTGAATAATGCATCAGGCGATAACACCACACCATTACCGATCAGACACATGACATTGTCACGTAATATGCCAGACGGGATCAGATGCAAAACTGTTTTTTCTTCACCGAT
>DAOVJH010000254.1 GCA_030673345.1 Pseudomonadota bacterium | reverse complement strand
GCCGGTATTGGAATAAGCGCCGGTGTTGAGCACCACGACTTTGATCGGTGTTTCAGAAACAAGGACGCGGGACAGTGCGCCAAAACCGATGTCATAAGTTGCACCATCGCCGCCCATGCTGATGACGGCGGGCAACAGGGAGAATTCATCTTTTGAAAAGTGATGCCAGTTAAAGCATCTGAACAAACTGTCGTGTACTTCTGGATCGTAGAGGTCTTCCAGATCAAGTTTTGCTGTGCGCATGGCAGTAAAGTCATCAACTGCGGTTGCGCAGAAACCTTCAAAGATTCCTTTTGCTACGGCCGGGGTGTCCTGAAACAGGCTGTTCACCCAGGGATCTTTATAGGGATTAGAAGGGAATGTCGAAGCATACACACTGCTGCAGCCGGTCGCGTTGGCGAATGCTGCAGGGGACGGGCCGTTGCCGGTTGGACCGCTCTCAAATAGATAGAGCCTTTTCTCAAGTGTGTTTATGGTTTTCTGTATGCGCTGTATCCGATCCGGATCATTTTCATCTGACGGTATACTTTCGAGTTTTTTATTAAGTGAGTCGATCAATGCTTCCAGCTCATCGATGTGTGTCTTGCGTTTTTTCTCATGTATTGCTTTGTTGGTGGCAGTGAGCATACGGATAGCCGTTACCTCACCACAGCCACGGCAGGCACCGTGACCGCCGGTCATCGCATAATAATTGTTGTGATCGAGAACCAGACGTTTGCTGTCACCACCGGGCATGATGGCATTTTCAGTAAAGCGGCTTGCAGTGTTTGGTGCCTTGCTGAGAAACTCGAAGTTCAGACTCATCTCAATCTGTAACTGACTGCTCTGTTTTTCTGCACTCAATGCGCCCGGTCCACAGACGTCAACACATTCCAGGCAGCCGGTACATTTCCAGGGATCGATGTTGACGGAATAGAGGCCGCCAGAGCCTGGTTCATTTTTCTCCATGGCATCGAAGAAGGGCCGTGTTTTTGCCACTGGAAAACATTCCAGCACCTCGACCATTTTTTCGAAATCTTTTTTCAGGCTGACCCATGTTTGTGACGAGGCTGATTCCAGACTGGAAAGAGACTGTGCGACGATTTCACTGAATGAACTTTCATCTTTACCGATCAGGTTGCGATAAGTCTCCCGGATAGCTTTGGTCAGGGGGAATACCTGGTTCGACATCTGGGTTTTGTGCTGTTCAGTAATATCCAGTTTACCGATGGCGGTCAGCAACAGGTCGTGGATCTCATGGACCGTGTTGGGAATAGCTGCATCCGGGCAGACTACTGCGCATTCGATACAGCCGGTGCAGAGGTTGGCATCATATGTAGGCACATCCAGACGAAACATACCTTTGTCTTTCAGTGCTGCACTTGCTACCGGTATAAACATGCCGGTGCCGGGCATTACCGGTGCTTCGCCGATGCTGCCGTCTTTTATGCGGTCGGCAAGAATTTTTTTGTAGTAGGTCTTGTCGAATAGGCCGTTTGCTGCGTTACAGCCGGTGGCTCTGGACATGGCGGCTGAAACTTCGACACCGGGTCCGTCATGTACGACGACCAGTTTTTCGGCCGCGCTGAATTCTGTTTTGCTGTAATCGATCTTGTGTGTTGCTTCAAGTCCTTCTCTTACCACTCTCATATTACCGTCGACCACGGCTTTTCCTTTAGATCCGAATTTTTTGGTTACCTGTTGTTCGACTTTATCAAGGATGGCATCTTCTGATCCAGCTCCTTCTGAACCAGCTTCTTCTGAACGATGGGCTGCAATACGATCTACGTGTCCGCAGATGGCACCGATGAAAGCGATGCCCATCATGCGAATTTCCAGCTCTGGTGCGGGTGCATGTTTTTTTGCAACACCGAAGGCATCGATCACATAGAAGTGTATATTCTTCTCTCTGATCGTCTTGCGGGCGAAGGCGGGCAGTTCCTTCCATACTTCGAGCGGTGTGTGATGGGACTGCATGATCAGGGTGCCGTTTTCGGCTAGTCCGCGTAATGGATTGGTATGGCTGAATACTTTGTGGTCGGGAGAGATGACGATTTCGACATCTTCCAGTTCTGCATTGGTGATTTTTATTGGTTCAGGACTTAAGGAAATATAAAAGTTAGTCGGTGCACCGCTTTTCTCCGAACCATATTTGGGTGCGGATTTTGAGTGCAGTCCTAAAACACCGGCGAGGATATCGGTGAGCAGTTTGCCAGTAGCGATGGTTCCATATCCACCGACCGAATGAAAACGGATACGGAGTGCATCATCAGGCAATAGCGAAGGGTTTTCTTCCGTCTCTAAAGCCATAAATTCCGTTTCGGGGTATGCCTGTTTCAGCTGTTGTTGCAATTCAGCCGTGCCAGCAGGGGGATTTTTTTCAAAGAACTGTGTGCCCAGGTAGAAGAAAGGCACATTGAGTGTGCTCTCCATATTCCTGTAGGCTGCGATCAGATGCCGGGGCTGTAGATCATGGCCGCCGATGCCAAAGATACCCGTGCTGATCTTGGGCAGGCTGCTGATCGGCGGGATGCCCTGATGGCGTATGAGGTCATCATTTTCACGCGCTTTTAACAGTGATTGTGTCACCAGGTTGGTCAGTGCAGTAACCTCTGAACGTTCCATGATGGTAACGGCTTTTTTACCGTCCAGTGCGGCAACGAGTTCGCCTTCCGGGAACGGCTGTAATAATTTGATCGAGACCACGCCTACTTTTTTGCCCTGGCCTCGAAGGTAAGCGGCAACGGCTTCTGCATCATCGGTTACTGAGCCCAGACCGACGATTACGTGTTCTGCATCATCAGTCATAAATGTTTGAACCGGGTCGTAGCGTCTACCGGTTAATTCACCATACTCATCCATTGCCTGCCGGACAAACTTTGGAATCTCGTTGGCGAAGTGGGTTTTATGGTCGACTAGCCCAGCCTGAAAATCCGGCTGATTCTGTACGCCGCCGGTGAGGCCGGGGTTGTTAACATCGACCATCGCTGGCACTAACTGTCTGGTGCCTTTTTCAAAAGCATTGATCCACTGTCTGCGCCACTGACCCAGCAGTTCTTCCGGTATCCATGTATGCGTATCTGCAACCATATCACCTGCATTATCGGCTTCGACAGCATCGCGATTGTTGTCCAGAAAATCCGTTAGAGCCGTTAGCTTATCGGGCAGGATGTCGCCGCTATGTCTGTTCAGATATTGCTGTAGTTGAAAAACACGGCCTTTGGCACCGTATAACATTTCCTGTGCGACGGTGGGTGCTTTGATACGGCCGGAAGGATCACCAAGAAATTCTTTTAATAGTTCGGGTTCGGGCAACAGGGTCTCACACTGCATGTGGCTGGTGGCGAAACCATCCATTGCATTGGTTACCGGTATCATCGATAGTGAGCTGACGCGGTAGGCGATGGCGGCCAGGTCGGCTGCCTCCTGCGGATTGCTGCCAAACAGGATGGTATAACCTGAAGATAGCAGGGCATAGACATCATCATGACCGGCCATGACATTCAGTGAATGTTTGGATACTGCACGCGCGGCAACCTGCAATACAAATCCGCCGACTTTTTTTCCGACGGTGACATAATGCGACTC
>DAOVJH010000143.1 GCA_030673345.1 Pseudomonadota bacterium | reverse complement strand
GCCTTATTGACCCTGATCGGCGTTATTCTGCACGGCCTGGGCCGTATCATCAGTTTTTATTGGAGTAAGCGCTCATGACTGAAAGGGTAATGATATTCAAGCGCTTTGAGCGCTTCTGGCACTGGTCACAGGCGGCACTGATCATCGTGCTGTTGATGTCTGGTTTTGAGATTCACGGTTCCTACCAGCTGCTGGGGTTTGAACGTGCAGTAAATGTACATACGACTGCTGCATGGTCGCTGGTCACATTAGTGGCTTTTACTATTTTCTGGCATTTCACTACGGGTGAATGGAGACAGTACATACCAACATTAAAGAAAGTTGATGCCATGATCAAGTATTACCTGCTGGGAATATTTATTAATGCACCACACCCGTTTCGCACCACAGTATTGAAAAAGCATAATCCGTTACAGCGTCTGGCCTACCTGTTTATGTGGATGATGATTTCACCATTGATCTGGCTGACCGGGTTGTTATACCTGTTCTATGATCGCTGGCAGGACTGGGGCCTGGATCAATACCTGATACTTCAGGATGTGGCCTTCTTTCATGTGGTGAGTGCCTTCATGATGCTGCTCTTTTTGATCGTACATGTTTATCTGATCACCACAGGAGCTACAGTCTGGTCTCATATGAAAGCGATGATCACCGGCTGGGATGATATTGACCCTGACGCTGATGAATCTTGACGCGGGCTTAATTACTGAACAAACAACATCAAATACAATTATGAAACTTAACATGATACATCACAAAAAATTAATCACCCTGCTCGTCGCTCTGTTGCTCGGTTTTTCATCGCTGGCAGAAGCAAAAGGCAACTGGAAGAAAGGGCGCATCTATTACAAGATGGTATGCACCGAATGCCACATCGAACAGGCAGGCGGAGTGATATCGCCGGCCGAAAAAACCAAAGCGGAATGGGTTGATTATTTTGAGAAAAATTTACACGGCCCGCAGGATGAGCCAGCGAAATATGCGGCCAGTTACTTCGTTAGCCGTGAGTATCGCGAGAGCATAAAAGACACTAACCGGGCAGCGAAAAAAATGCTGAAGATACCGGATGACAAATTGCTTGAAGATGTAAAGGCATTTCTGAACCACACGGCAAAAGATTCTGATCAACCTTCACGTTGTGAGTAGTATCCTTGCAAGATTTAGTGCTACCTGTATACGCCATCATCCCGGCATGCCTGTAGCCGGAATCCATGCCAATTCTATATACTAAACTTTACAGTTAAGTGTAATACATGGATACCGGCCAGAAACGAGCCGGTATGACGAGGTTAGAGCAGAATTTATATTAATACTTAATCAAAAGGCATATGTAGTTGAATAGAAATGAAAACAGTCCAGCATGGTTAGAAGGTTTCAAACAGGATTATAAGTCTGTTTTTGTTGACTCATGGTCAGCCTATCAGGGTGCTATATTACTGGTGATTGTCATGGCAGTGCTGATGGGTTCCGGTTTATTCTGGGGTGTTTTTGGCGGGATCAAACTGTGGGGCGATTATCTTAACAATGCCATCGGTCTGGGTGCGGTACTGGGTATTAAGGAGCAACTGGAAAGCCCGTTAATGCACCGTATATCGTTGATGGATATTACCCTGGTTACGGGTGCTTTTTGTGCCGCTTTACTGTCACGTCAATTTCATATCAATCGTCCGCCACCACTTGAATATTTCTGGGCAGCAGTTGGCGGTACTCTTATGGGTATCGGTGCGACGCTGGCTGGTGGCTGTACGACCGGCGGGTTCTTTGTGCCGTTAATATTTTCTTCTGCTTCTGGCTGGGCGATGTGGTCTGGTTTGCTGATCGGTGCTGTCATCGGCCTTAAGTTGTTATTGTGGACTCTGGAAAATATTACATGGGGCATGTCACCAGTGGCTGTTTTACCGGCGCGTTTAAAAAAATGGTATCCATGGTTTGGTGCACTGGTCGCAATGGCAATTTTACTGTGGGCAGCTAACTGGTGGAATTCAGCTGAAGATAAAAAAGCAGCGCGTGCGTTATTGATCGTTTCTGGTTTTGCTATCGGTTTCATCCTGCACCGTTCACGTTTTTGCCTGTCACGTGTGTTCCGTGAACCATTTATGACGGCTGAAGGCGAGATGACCAAAGCGCTGATGCTTGCCGTTGCGTTAGGCGCTCCGGTTGCAGCTGTCTTGATTTCTTACGGCACCATCGATCCTTATCTCGCCATTCCTGCTCGTTTCTGGTTAGGTTCTGCGCTAGGTGGCCTGGTTTTCGGTATCGGTATGGTATTCGCCGGTGGCTGTGCATCGGGTTCTCTATGGCGTATCGGGGAAGGGCATCTCAAGCTGGTGGTGGCGGTAATATTCTTTGCATGGAGCGGTTCGACAGCTAATGCCATCCTTGGTAAATTCGGTTTGCTGACAGCGGATATCGATATCGATTTTCTTGATGGTATCGCTGAGATAACCGGGCTTGGGTTTCAGGCATTCATGCCGGATCTTTTCGCTAGCTGGGAATATACCCTGTTACTGACTTACACGTTACTTGCTGTCTGGTACATATTTATTCGTTATAATGAATCAACTTCAAAATTCACTGTGTTTTAATGAGTGATAAAAAATTTAGTGATTCATGATGAATTTAAAAGCTGTATTCCTTTCGATGAGGCCTCCGTTTCTGATCTTAACCTTTGCCTGTGTCTTCTTAGGCGCGAGTACAGTTGTTGCGAGTCAATTAGCGGTCAACCTGCCTCTGCTCATGCTGGCGCTGCTCGGTGCTCTGTTGGCGCATATCAGCGTTAATACGCTTAACGAATATTTTGATTTTAAGAGTGGCCTGGATTTTGAAACAATAAAAACACCATTCAGTGGTGGCAGTGGTGCGTTGCCGCAGAACCCTGAGATGGTTGGCACGGTATTGACTGTTGCCATTGCGTCCTCGATCACTTTATTAACGATCGGTATTTATTTTGTCTGGCAATACGGAGCAGGAATAATACCGATAGGTATTACGGGGCTGGTATTGATAGCTACTTACACAGGGTGGGTCAACAGGCACCCGTTTGTCTGTTTGATAGCGCCGGGTTTTGGTTTTGGCTTTTTGATGGTTGCAGGAACGCAGTTTGTCTTGCTGGGAGAATATATAACCCTGTCCTGGCTGGTTGCGGTAATTCCTTTTTTTCTGGTAAATAATCTATTGCTGCTCAACCAGTTTCCGGATATTAAAGCTGACACTAATGCTGGTCGCTATCACTTTCCAATTGCTTACGGGGTAAAGCGCAGTACTATGGTTTACGGGTTATTCGTATTCGCAACGATAGCAACAATTGTTGTCGGTGTTCTGACTGGTAGTTTCCCCACGTTAAGTTTAATCGCACTGCTGCCCATGCCTCTCGCATTTTTCGCATTATACGGTGCGATAAAACTTGGTGAGAAAATCGGGGGGGAGCCACAATATCTTGGCGCTAATGTGGCGGTAACAATACTGACGACATTGCTGCTTGGCGTATCATTAGTTATCTAGGAAAGCGCAGGCTATCGCTCATTTTAAACCCCTGTTAAAAGAAGGGCGCCTGGAAAACCACAGGATCCATTTTTTCTGGATTCAGAGTTTTATCGTTTTGCTTTCGAGCCAATCTCATTTATTCGAGGTACACTAAAGTCCATGAACAAAGAATTAAAAACTACAGCATGTACCAACGTGGAATGGATCGGCCGTGCTCATTGTGATAAATGCTATATACGCCGCCTGATGCTTTTTTCTGAGTTGCCAGATTCAGCTTTTGAACAACTGCTACAGCCTATCAATCATTTTCTGCATGCACCCTGTTCAGTGATTTACGAGGCCGGTACACGTAAAGATTTCGTTTATTCGATAAGACGCGGTATGGTCAAATTGGTACATATAGCGCAGGATGGTTCCTACAGGATCGTGCGCCTGCTGGGTCAGGGTGCCGCCATTGGTCTTGAGGTACTCGATGGTGCTGATGGTTATCATCATGCCGCTATAGCCGTTAACCAGGTCGATCTGTGTAAAATCCCGGTATCAACGATCAGGCGGCTTGAAAGCAAACACCCAAAACTTTATGGAAGTGTAGGGGGACAGCTTCAGGAGCAGCTGGATCTCGCGGATCAATGGATTGTTGCTTTAGGTGCAGGTACCGCAAAACAGCGTGTGGCCAAGCTGTTACTGGTACTGGATCAATTCTTTGCTGATAAAAATGATGCTTTTATAATGCTGAGCGGTGAAGATATGGCAGCCATAATAGGCATTGCAGTCGAAACGGTCAGCCGTATGATTGCAGAATTCAAGCGCCAGAAAATCTTACACATAACGAGCGATAAACGCTATACCTGCAATGTCTCCGCGTTGCAGGCATTGACTCTGCAGCATTAATTTTTTTCGGGTCTGACGGCTTTATATACGACCACCAGAAAAATAACACCACCGATGATCGAGATCAGGCCGCCCAGGCCCATCAGGCCCATGCCGGCGATCTGTTCAAATTGTTCCAGCCCCTGTTCAGCGCCAGCTGTTTTGCGTTGTACGCCGTAACCACCAGACCATGCCAGTCCGATGATGTGCATCAGTTGTCCGGTGCCGTATATTCCCGGCTGCCATCTCGCCGCTTTGCCACTGACTTTTCTGAATCCAAGATGAGGTAGCAGGTGATAGGTCATGCCCATGAAAGCCAGCGTTACGCCGACGATAGAACCGTGATAATGCGCGGTGACCCTTACGTCGCTACCGCTGATCATGAATCCGATAAACCCGCCGACACCGAATAGAATAATCGAAAAAATTAACGCGCTTCGCTCTATCTCAAATTCAGGAATCGGTTTCCATCGTTGGATTATCGCCAGTGATGTTGCCAGCCCGATAGGAACAGCGGCAAGTGCACCGCCATATTTCATCAGTTGCATGAACCAGAACATGTGGTCACCGGAGCTGACATCAAAAGCCAGGTAGATGATAGGCACTAAAGTTACCGGTGAAAGACCAAGCACGAATAAAAAAAGTACGACGCGTGGTGTCAG
>DAOVJH010000262.1 GCA_030673345.1 Pseudomonadota bacterium | reverse complement strand
TCTCGCGCGTATAGATGTATACACCGATATGGATCTGGCCTTTTTCTGCGATCTCTCCCTGCTGCGTGACGGGTATCATGTTTCTCGAGAAGTACAGGGCATTGCCACTGATGGATGTCACAACTTTTACGTTGGAGGGGGTGCCTAATATGGATCTGTCGGTACACCAGTGAGAGAGGGTGCCCATCTGAGGATTTTTCTGGCTGGTGAACCTGTCGACTAGCTGGTCTATATGGCCCGGGTCAAGCGTCACTTCATCCCCCTGGATATTGACGAAGATGTCGGCATCAGATTGCTGCATGAATTCTGCGATCCGGTCGGTGCCAGAAGCGCAGTCCTCAGACGTCATGGCGACACTGTAACCGGCGTTATCGACGACATCATAGATGCGTTTATCATCTGTTAACACGAAGACATCAGACAGCCTGGAGCACTGCATGGTCTTTTCGACCACGTGCAGGATCATCGGTTTGCCAGCGATATCGCTTAACGGTTTACCGGGTAAACGTGATGATGCATATCTAGCCGGAACGCAGCCAATAATTTTTAATCTGTTAGTCATATCTGAACGATCTTTTGTATTTGTTGTATCACGTCATCGACGGTAATCAGTGTCATACATTCCGCCGTTTTGATGCGCTCACCCCAGGGGGCATCTTCTATGGTTTTATTGTTGTACTTTAACAGGGCTTGCGGGTATTTGTTGGCCACGTACTGTTGGTGGTTATAGGGGCCCGCGCGTTCAGGATTAGTCGACGCATACAAGCCGATAGTGTCTGTTCCCAGTGCGCTGGCGATATGCACTGGTCCGGTGTCCGGCGCAAGCACGATATCTGCCAGCTGTAAAAGTGCGACCATCTCATCGATGCTGGTAGAGGCGACCAGGTTTAACGGTCTGGCTGAAGCACATAGCGAAATGATCTTGTTAGCAGTGTCGTTCTCAAGCTGGCTGCTGCCACCGGACAGTACAACCTGCATGCCTAAGCTGTCGCTGACAAAATCTGCAATCGCGGCGTAACCTTCAGCGCTCCAGTTGCGCCAGTTTTTTGATTTGGCGACCGCGCAAGGATTAATGATAAACAGCTTCTTATCCATCGGCAGCTGTTTTTTCATGGTTTCTCTTGCGGTTTCTGAAACGGGGAGTTGCCAGTCGATGACCGGCTCCAGTCCAAAATAACGTGGGAATTCGAGAAAACTGTCCAGTACGTGCTGTCTGGTCGAAGCCGGTGTTATCTGTTGATTACAAAATAGTGACTGCAGGTCTTTGGCGCGTTCTTTATCAAACCCCAGTTTGATGCTGGCCGGTATGAACAAACTGGCGACCGAAGCGCGGAGAGATAACTGCATGTGCAGCAACAGGTCAAACCTGTTGCCGCCAAGGTGCTGTTTTATCTGTCTACCCAGTTCGATGTATGATGAAAAACCGGCTGATTTATCGAAGATAATAAAATGAATATCTTTGATCTCTTTGACTAGCTGATATTCTGTTTTGCCGATGATCCAGGTGATGTCTGTGTCTGGCCAGTGCTTTTGCAATGTTCGCAAAGTCGGTAAAACATGCGTAATATCACCTAGTGCAGATAATCGGAGCAGACATAATGTTGCTGGCGCATCAGCGCGGGAAAATGTCTGTGAAGGTGCCATAAGAGAATCGCTGCTTTAATAGTTGTGGGATTGATAGTTAATGTTGTCGGATAAAGATTTCAAAATCAGCAAAACGGGTAATTCATATATCTTATATGATGCCGGCATTATAGCTGAACCGACATCGCAGTTATTTAATCGCGATTATCACACTAATCAGTGTTCCCGGCAAAATAAATCGGTGCCGCACTCATCGGCTGAGCAGCAGGGCGGAATGGGGCGGGCGCGGGTTGTCTATTTTTCGCAAGGTGAAAAATCATTCGTGCTGAAACACTATTATCGCGGCGGCGCGGTGGCGTCGATTCTAAAAGACCGTTACCTCGGTTTCAGTATCATAAAGTCACGTGCGTTCAGGGAGTTTCGTTTACTGAAAAAAATGAAAGAGATCGGTCTGCCTGTGCCGATAGCTGTAGCTGCACATATCAGAAAAGGTTTGCTGTTTTATCGGGCTGATTTGATTACTGAAGAGTTAGAGCAGGCGGAAACATTATCGGATGTCCTGTCAGGTAGTGTGCTGAACGAAGAAAGCTGGCAGAGGATAGGCAATTGCATCAAACGTTTTCATCAGCATGATATCTATCATGCTGATTTAAATGCCAGGAATATCCTGCTTACAGAAAGCCATGAGGTTTTTCTGATTGATTTTGATAATAGTTATATCCGGATGGGTTCGAGTTCATGGAAGAGGGTGAATCTTTCACGTTTGAAGCGGTCATTGTTAAAGTTTAAAAATAATACAGATGGTTTTAACTTTGATGAAGACGACTGGTCTGCTTTGTTGCTGGGGTATGATGAGGATGTCGCAGAATAAGACTGTTCAGTATTATGCTCTGACCGGCTTCGTTAGTATCATATCTGTATAGTCTTCTAGAATCTCTTCAACATTATGCGTTAATTTCGTCGTGTTCGTTTGCAAAGCTTCTCGATACTTTTTGTTGTTCAATAGTCTGTTTAATTGTTCCTCTAATTCCCCTGTGGAAGAAACCTGTATGATGGCTTCTTTCTCAAGCATCAGCGTTAGTTCCTGTTTAAAGTTTTCCATATAAGGCCCGGTGATGATCGCGCTATTAAAACTGGCGGGTTCCAGGATGTTATGCCCGCCAACGGGAGTGAACGAACCGCCCATTATGACGAGCTTCGCATTCGCGAAATATCTTTTTAGTTCACCGACCGTGTCGAGTAAAAATATCGCCGTTTCATCTGTTATCGATTGACCTCTGCTTCTTATGGCGATGTTTTTGCAATCAAGTTTTCTGGCGATGGATGATCCACGCTCAGGGTGCCTTGGTGCTATTATCAGCAGTTCATCGCGATCCAGATTTTTCCAGATATCATAAATTTGTTGTTCTTCATTATCATGGGTCGATACGATCAGCACGTATTCACGGGTTGTCGAAAAGTTATCCTCTTCAGCCGATGGATGTTTATTTAGCGCGGTGGTGAATTTCAAATTTCCGAGCGTGGATATTATGTTTTTATCGGCACCGAGTAACGCATAGGCAAGGGCGTCCTGTTCAGAGCGGGCAGAAATAGCGTTCACTTTCGACAGTGCTGTTTTGAGCAGGGATTTAACCCAGAGTTTTGCAGTGGTCGTTTTGCTGGATAAACGCGCATTTATTATGTGTACGGTTATGTCTTTGTCGTCGCATAAACTAAACAGGTTCGGCCAGATCTCGGTTTCTAGAACATAGAGTGAAACTGGTTTTACCGTGCTGAGAAAAGAAGTAACACTAAAGTACCAGTCAAAAGGCAGGTAACTGTGAAACAGGTAGTCAAGTTTCTGTTGCTCAACGATGTTACCCCCGGTGATGGTAT
>DAOVJH010000414.1 GCA_030673345.1 Pseudomonadota bacterium | reverse complement strand
TATCGATAGGGATTTCAAACTTTAAACAATTTAACACCATTCAGGAAACCCTGGTGAGTGCTGATCATCGTATGTATCGTGCCAAGCAGATGGGGCGAAATAAAGTTGTTTTTACTGATCAGGATGAAGCAGAGGAAAATAGCGATACTGTAACCTGATAATCATATGTAGCAACAGGCAGATGAATGTAACTATAGGCGTAACTTCTGCAGTTGAGCCAAAGAAGACATAAGCATTCAATATTCCCCCTCTCCCTCTGGGAGAGGGCTGGGGCGAGGGTGTCGCCGAAAACACCCTCATCCTAACCTTCTCCCAGAGGGAGAAGGGACTAAGAGCCGATGTCTGCTAATAGCCGAATTCAGGCATTCGATTACATCAACGCATAGAATGCTCAACAGCCACCGCGCTCATATTCACCAGGTTACGCACCGTGATCGCCTGTGCGACAACATGCGCCGACTTCGACATGCCCATCAGAATTGGCCCGACCGTTACCCCACCGCCCAGCATCTTCAATAAGGTCACTGAAATATTCGCCGCGTCCGCGTTTGGCATGACCAGCAAGTTTGCCACACCTTTTAATTTTGAATGCGGATACAGACGGTTTCTTAATTTTTCAGAGAGTGCGGCATCGGCATGCATCTCTCCGTCGACTTCAAGTTCCGGTACCGCCTCATGCAGGATAGCGAGTGCTTCACGCATCTTTACAGCAGACTCATCCTCTGATGCACCAAAATTAGAATGTGAGACAAAAGCAATCTTCGGTTCGATACCAAATGAACGGACCTCCGCTGCTGCCAGCAAAGTCGTTTCGACCAGCTCTGCAGCCGTCGGGTTTTTAGTGACATGCGCATCGCAGATAAAAACAGTCTGCGTCGGCAGCAGGTGCGCGACGATGGTCGACGCCTGCTTTATTCCGTCAGCTTTGCCTACGACGTCGATAATACTCGAAAGGCTTCTGGTAAAACCACCGACAACCCCGGCGATCATCGCATCCGCATCACCCTGCTTCACCATCAAGGCCGCCAGAATGGTATGACGGTTTCGTACGATGTGCTGCGCACCGCCAGGGGTAACACCTTTTCTGCCCATTAACTCGTGGTAATACTCCGCATATTCTGTAAATGCCGGGTTATGTTGCGGATCAACAATATCAACATCAAAACCTTCTTTGATACGTAAGCCTAATTTGTCGATATTTTCGACGATAAGATCATGATTACCGATCAATACCGGCCTCGCTATATCATCATCAACGACCTGTTGCGCCGCCTGCAGTACCCGCAGTTCATCCCCTTCTGCATAGACCAGCTTTTTATTACTGCATTTTGCACGATCCATGATTGGCCGCATGAAAAAACCGGAGCGATAAACAAAATTCTGCAGTCTGTCGCGGTAAGCCTCAAAGTCTGTAATTGGGCGTGTGGCAACACCGCTGTCCATCGCTGCTTTAGCGACGGCCATAGAAAGCTCGACAACCAGTCTGGAGTCGAAGGGTTTCGGGATAAGGTAGTCTGCACCAAATTTATCCGGCGTACCGCCATATGCCTGCAATACTGCATACGTCGTCTCCTTTTGCACCAGGTTGGAAAGTGCATTCACACAGGCGAGTTTCATCTCTTCATTGATCGTGGTTGCGCCAACATCGAGTGCACCACGAAAGATAAAAGGAAAACACAGAACATTATTTACCTGATTTGGATAATCAGAACGGCCGGTGCATATCAGCGCATCCGGTCGCGCTTCCCTGGCGAGTTCTGGCAGGATTTCCGGTATCGGATTGGCAAGCGCTAATATCAATGGCTTCCTGGCCATCTTTTCGAGCATCTCTGCCTGTAAAACATTCGGTGCTGACAGGCCAAGAAACACATCGGCTTTTTCCAGCGCCTGTTCCAGGTTGCGCGCTTTCGTGGCAGAGGCATAGACCTCTTTCCACTCGTCCATATCCTGTTTGCGTCCCTGATAGACCACGCCATCACGGTCTGTGACGATGATATTTTTCTTCTGCAGACCGGCACTGACCAGCTGGTTCAGACACGCTAGTGCAGCCGCGCCGGCGCCCGATGTTACCAGGCGTACATTTTTTATCTTTTTACCGACCACTTTAAGGCCGCTTAAAATTGCCGCTGTCACGATGATCGCCGTTCCGTG
>DAOVJH010000364.1 GCA_030673345.1 Pseudomonadota bacterium | reverse complement strand
GTGTCGCCATCGAGCATCGCGTAACTTGCGATGGGAACCTGGCAGCCGCCTTCGAGACGTTTGTTCAGTGCACGCTCGGCGGTGACGCGATCCGCGGTGTCTTCATGCTGTAATACTGAAATCAGATCGAGTGTTTCTTCATCACCTTCACGCGCTTCCAGTCCGACGGCGCCCTGACCGACTGCCGGTAGTATCCATGAAGAAGATATGCGTTGTTTGATACGGTCGGCCATCTCTAACCTCACCAGGCCTGCGCAGGCCAGGATGATGGCGTCATAATCACCGTTATCCAGTTTTTCCAGTCTTGAATTGACGTTGCCTCGTAAGTCCTTGATCTTTATATCGGGACGTTTACTTAACAGCTGGCATTTTCTGCGCAGGCTGCAGGTGCCTACGACAGCACCTTCGGGCAGTTTTTGAATGCTGTCTATGGTATTTGATACAAATGCATCACAGGGTTCTTCGCGTTCCAGGATAGTCGATAGAAACAGACCTTCAGGGAAGTCCATCGGCACGTCTTTTATAGAATGTGCTGCAATATCGGCTTTGCCCTCGAGTATCGCTACCTCGAGTTCTTTTACGAAAAGACCTTTACCGCCGATCTTTGCTAATGGTGTATCAAGGATCTTGTCACCTTTGGTGGTGAAGGTGACCAGTTCTACTTTAAGACCTTCATGCGCTTCCATCAGACGAGATTTGACGTGTTCGGCCTGCCATAGTGCTAACGGGCTTTTACGGGTTGCAATGCGTAGTGTTGATTTCATCAGAGAGGGTCAGGCGTTTTGAAAAATTTAATTATGCATTATACTTTAAAATACAGGGCGCAGGTCATTTGTCATTCGCTGTTCTTAGTATTTTTTATTTGCAGCGTGGTGAGGAATGGTAATTCCGGTGTTTTTTTGATGTATAATGCGCGGCTTATGGTGACCTGTTCTGGTTCCCTCGCGACGATAAGCTGTGAACTCCGCCAGGTCCGGAAGGAAGCAACGGTAACGGTGATCTCGGGTGCCGAGGTGTGGCTGGGGCAGGTTACCACCTTAATTTTCTGTCAATCAGGGTTACCCTTTCCGTAATCCTGGCTGTAATTCAAACGATTTCTTCGATAGACTCTGATAGATGATTAATCTGGTGAAGGTTTAATGAGTTACCCCGCATGAGCTATCAAGTCCTGGCGCGAAAATGGCGCCCGCAAAACTTTCAGGAACTTGTCGGTCAGGAACATGTTCAACGTGCCCTGGTCAATGCCTTAAATGATGACCGTCTGCATCATGCCTATCTGTTTACCGGCACCCGTGGCGTCGGTAAGACGACGATCGCACGAATATTCTCGAAATCGCTAAACTGTGAAACCGGTATAACTTCAACACCCTGTGGTCAATGTTCCACCTGTCTCGAGATTGCTGAAGGTCGTTACGTTGACCTGATCGAAGTCGACGCGGCGTCACGTACCGGTGTTGATGATACCCGTGACCTGCTGGAGAATGTACAGTACGCCCCGACACGCGGACGTTATAAAGTGTACCTGATCGATGAGGTTCACATGTTTTCCAAGAGCAGTTTTAATGCGCTGTTGAAAACGCTGGAAGAGCCGCCGCCGCATGTCAAATTTCTGCTGGCGACGACTGATCCGCAAAAACTGCCGGTAACCATCCTCTCTCGCTGTCTGCAGTTTAATCTCAAACGCCTGCCGGTGAGTTTGATCATCAGTCACCTGCAACACATTTTGACCGAGGAGAAGGTCGAGTTTAATGTGACTGCTCTGCAGCTGATCGCAGAAGCGGCCGATGGCAGTATGCGCGATGCGCTGAGCCTGCTGGATCAGGCACTGGCCTTCGGCGGCGGTTCGATAATGGCAGAGGAAGTGCGCGATATGCTGGGCAGCGTGTCACGCGACAAAGTTATCAGGCTGTTAACGGCAGTACTGCAGCGTGATGCTGCGCAGACCATGGCAGTGGTCGCTGAACTGGCAGAATTATCGCCAGACTTCGAAAACGTGCTGACCGAACTGTTAAGTCTGCTGCATCACATGAGCCTGGCAAAAACGGTTCCAGAAGCATTGGATGAATTTGTCAGTGCACGGGAAGAGCTGCTTAAACTGTGTGAAGAAGTCTCAGCTGAGGATCTGCACCTGTTCTACCAGATCGCACTGATAGGCCGGCGCGACCTGCCATTGTCGCCAGATGCAAGAAATGGTTTTGAGATGATCATGCTGCGTCTGCTGGCATTTAGGCCGGCAGGCGTAGATGCTGGCCGTATGGCACAAAATCAGGCGCAGCCAGCGGTGCAGTCACAAGTTCAATCACGTCCGCAGGCAGCACCGCAGGGTGAAGCGCCGGCAGCCCAGAAGAGTACGCCGGTGGCCAGGGCCGAGCGCCTCGTTGCCGCAGAAATGTCGGCACAGAAGCCGGCACAGCAACCAGCAGCTAATGCCGTTGCTGAGGAACGCGGCGTCTTACCCGGTCGCACACAAGCAGCATCAAATGACTGGCGAGAGGTCGTTAATGGGCTTGGTCTGGGTGGCCTGGTTAAACAGCTTGCGATCAACTGCACCATGACACAGCGTGATGGCTGT
>DAOVJH010000228.1 GCA_030673345.1 Pseudomonadota bacterium | reverse complement strand
GTGCAGGCACCCGTTTCACTGCGGGTTAATCCTGATGTCGATGCAAAAACACACCCTTATATTTCAACCGGTTTAAAAGACAATAAATTTGGCATCGCTATCGAAGATGCACTCGATGTCTATCAGCGCGTCGCAGATTCAGCGCACCTGAGAGTGGAAGGTGTCGACTGCCACATCGGTTCACAGCTGACCGATGTAAAACCTTTCGTCGATGCGCTGGATCGGGTGCTGGCACTGGTCGACAGGCTGATGGAAAAGAACATACATCTGCACCATCTGGATCTCGGCGGCGGATTGGGTATCCGCTATCAGGATGAAACGCCGCCACTGCCGGAAGAGCAGGTGGCCGCAGTATTGCAGCGCCTGCAAGGCCGTGAATTTGCGCATGAGATTGAGATACTCATCGAACCGGGGCGGGCGATAGCGGGTAATGCCGGTATCCTGCTGACCCGGGTCCAGTATATAAAACATAATGAAGCAAAAAACTTTGCTGTCGTCGATGCAGCCATGAATGACCTGATGCGTCCGGCGCTATACCAGGCCTGGCAGGCAATCGTGCCGGTGGTCGAGAATTCATCGCAGCCAGAAGCAGTCTATGATGTTGTCGGCCCAATCTGTGAGACCGGTGACTTTCTCGGCAAGCAGCGCGCGTTAGCCATCAAGCAGGGTGATCTGCTGGCAGTACTCTCGGCGGGGGCTTACGGGTTTACCATGAGCTCGAATTATAATTCACGTCCACGGGTTGCAGAGATCATGGTCGATGGTGATAATTATCAGGTAGTGCGCCGTCGCGAGACGGTCGAACAGTTATTTGCCGATGAAACGATGCTGGAAAGTTGATGATGCTTAAAGCGATGCCGAATAAAATATGAGCGCTCAGCCGCGATATGATATCGAACAGCAGGAAACGCTGATGTTCGAAGAAGATGAGATTCCGTTAACCAGCGAGGAATGGCAGCGGCTGGCCGAGATACTCGCTGAAAGTGAGTATGACCATATCATCGGTGGTGACGCGAACGAGAGTCACTCGGTCTGGGTGAGCCGGTATTTTAATGACATTGATATGCCGCAGGCGCTGAATGTGTTGTCTGGTGATATCGAAGCGATTGTGATGAGCCCCAAGATGCTGAGTTTTTATCGACAGTTCACCGGTACAGAAAAGTTGTGTCTGCGGCGCTGTCAGGCAAACAGGCTGGAAACCGGTGATTTTATCGGTAATCACAAAGATCAGGACAGCAGTCCGGACTATTTCGCGACAGTCGTCTTTCATTTCAGTGAAAATTACGGCGGCGGCTATTTTCAGACCAGCAGCCCGGGCTTTCAGCCGCAGCGGTATAAACCACGGGCACATATGGCGCTGGTCAATAACTGCAGCATCGAGCACCAGGTGACGGCCGTCGATGATGGTGTGCGTTTAACGCTGGCCTGTTTTCTATCCACTTCTTTTGCGGCCAATCAAAATACGCCGGCAGCGTTTAAATTAAATAAAGCCGTGTCTTAGGTCTTAAAAGCGACATTTGTCATGTTATGTCATGTAAAACTAATGTAAATTGTTGTTATTTTCGCAAAACATGACATTTTGTCCTGTTCATCTGTATGCTCTCTGAGTATTCTGGCAGGATATAATTTGATATATATCAGGAGCAGCGAATGAGTCTGTTAAATAAATTAGTTTTCTTTTTGTTACTAGCCGGTTTTTATGGCCAGTCTTTTGCTGCAGTCGATAGTTTTGATATGGAATCTTGTAGTGTTTTTAGTGAATCAGAGGATGACAAAAAAGAAGAGGGTGGTACAAAGGAAGGAGAGGAAGAACCCGATTGTGAATAAGCTCAGTCGTGCTCCTGTTAAGGCGCTGGGTTAGTTCGACATGTTGTTTGATTGAAATATAAATATAAGTAAAACCGTATAACCTACCAAAGAATTTTTGAGGAATCTTATGATGAAAACAAAATTGTTAGTCGCTGCATTTGCAGCAAGTTTAGTATTATCTGCCAACGTGAGCGCTGGCAAACCTGTCGCTATCGTAAAAGGCATGATGGATGTAACCGTTAAGCATAATGGTGAAAGTGTAAAGATCACACGTAACCAGGACAACAAGAATACCGTTAATCCTGCATTTGCAAAGACTTCACGCCCATGTCCACCATTCTGTATCCAGCCAGCAATTTTAGCGCCGGGTGTTGAAACCATCGCTGAACGCGAAGTGATCGACTATGTCGCTAAGATGTCTGGCGGTGACAGCTCTATTTTAGTGGTTGATTCACGCACACCTGACTGGGTGAAAAAAGGCACGATTCCAGGTGCAGTTAACCTGCCATGGACCAAGTTAAACCCAGCAAAAGGTGCTGACCCTGTTTCTATTTTAGAGATTTTGGAAGAGCAGTTTGGCGTAACAGAAAGCGAAGGCCTGCTGAACTTTTCTAAAGCAAAAACACTGGTCATGTTCTGTAATGGTATGTGGTGTGGTCAATCACCAAATAACATCAAAAACCTGCTGAAATTTGGTTACCCTGCACACAAGATCAAGTGGTACCGTGGCGGTATGCAAGATTGGGAAATCCTTGGTCTGTCGACTGTGCCAGGTAAATAAAAGTTTGAATATGTAGTATTTAGGAAGAATGCTACCTGCTTGGTGATAAAAGCCGCTTCTTTTGAAGCGGCTTTTTTTATGCACCTGATATGCAGGATGAAGAATGTTCTTTTCTGAGGTGTTGGTTTGATTTTATTCTTGTATCACTCTGATAGGTTGCGAGTCTCGCCTCGCGGGTGCCATAATAATTTTTCTTGGCTCTTTTGCAACAGCCCAAAAGAGTAACCAGAAAAGGCCGCCGCTACAACTGCGTCCCTGTAAAAAGCACAGGGATACCCATCGGGACAGTACCACCATCATGTTGCACCAGAACTCGCAAAAGTCGCTCAGACAGCTGGTACAGAAAGCCCATGATGGACAACTGTCCTGATGGCTTGTTGAGGCGGAAAGTAAATCAAAAGAAAAACCCATGCTATAGCGGGTGGCGACCAACACCCATAAGAGACCTTCAGAATTACGCGGTATTATTTAGACTCGTTCTGACATAATTAACTTAGTCGACGATAGATTGTTGGATTTTCATATTTGCTGGCAAGGAAATCGGTGACTATTAGCACCCTTTGCATATTTTGTAGAGGGTGCTTTTTTATGCCCGCTAACGACCCTAAGTGGTCACTCAATAACTGTAAAGAATTTTTGACTACTGTAAACATATCGTTACACCTTCCCCTCTACCTGAATCTAATTATCATCAATAACTTATTGATATTAATAGATACGATATAAACAAGGCATGAATTATGCTTCTATTTATTACACGAGGCTAAGCAATATAGATAGAGGAGCATGAGATGGACATAATGATTAAGTTGTTTTTACTAATTTATTTGTTGATTATTGCTCTAGTGACAGTTCTTAGTGTTATCTGGATTTTGACGTCAGTATTTAAACTCGAAAAGGCAGTAAAGAATAGCCTTAGTAATAACAGTCACAAATGAATTTAAGAGGCAGTAACAATGATTAAATTCCTCAAAAAGAGAGTAGAAATGTTAAGCGAAAAATTTGCTCAATACGAGCAGTTACGCGTTGACGCTGAAAATGAAGACCAGGCAATGAGCTGCGGTTCATTTAACCCGCGATTTTTGGCCAAGATTAGAAGAAGTAAAGCCTTCAGCAGTCATTGAATAGTTTTTGGGTGGATTGGTTGTCTAAGTGTCGGCTTCCGACCCATAGCAGACTGTCAGAGAAAGGTTAATCAAATACTGCTTACACCACAAAAGCGAC
>DAOVJH010000003.1 GCA_030673345.1 Pseudomonadota bacterium | reverse complement strand
GGAATCCATGTTCGAACAGATGGAGGCCGGCGAGGTCAAGAAACTGAATGTCCTGCTGAAAGCTGATGTGCAGGGTACCTTACATGCTATCAGTGATTCACTGATGAAATTAGCGGCTGATAATGATGAAGTCGATGTGCGTATCGTCGGTTCTGGTGTCGGCGGTATCAATGAAACAGATATCAGTCTGGCATCTGCGTCAGACGCTATCGTGATCGGTTTCAATGTACGTGCTGATGCAGCTGCACGCCGTGTCGCTGCCGAACGTGGTGTCGAGCTGAACTATTACAGCATCATCTATGAGCTGATCGATGAAGTAGCTAAAGCGTTGACTGGCATGCTGAAAGCAGAATTCCGTGAACAGATCATCGGTATGGCGAAGGTGCAGGAAGTGTTCAAGTCACCGGTCTTTGGCCAGGTCGCTGGTTCACTGGTTACTGAGGGTGTGGTTCGTAAAGACTCACCGATCCGCGTGCTACGCGACAATGTCGTAATCTTTGAAGGTGAACTGGAATCACTGCGTCGTTTTAAAGACGATGTGAAGGAAGTGAACAGTGGTACTGAATGCGGTATCGGCGTGAAAAACTACGAAGTAAAAGTTGGTGATCAGATCGAAGTCTTCGAACGTGTAGAAGTCGCTCGTACGTTGTAGAGCTTGTATTTACAATTAAATGGTTAGTGATTTATTGATGTCCTGCATGAGCTATCTGAGTAATTACGATGCCTAGAGAATTTTCACGTAGTGACCGTATGGCAGAACAGCTTCGCCGAGAGCTGGCGGAGATCATTCATGATGAGATAAAAGACCCGCGAGTGAGTTTTTTATCATTTACTGAAGTGCGTATGAGTCGCGATCTAAGCCACGCCGTTGTCTACTGTTCAGTTTTAGATGCGCAGCAGCTACATGAATCCATAGAAATTTTAAATCGTGCCGCCGGTTTTATACGAAAATCGATCGGCAGGCGCATCCGTGCGCGTATCGTGCCGACACTAAAATTTGTCGCTGATGAAAGTATTATTCGTGGCGCAGCCATGGATGATCTGATCAGTGAAGCGATAGCCAGTGATCGAAAGCCGGATGATGATACAGATAGTGAGAGTGACTAGTTTTGGGTAGAAGAAAAAATAAAGGCCGCAACGTCAGCGGTGTATTGCTGCTGGATAAACCGCAGGGCTGCAGTTCAAATCACATTTTGCAAAAAGTAAAAAGGCTGTTTGGTGCAGCAAAAGCTGGTCACACTGGCAGCCTTGACCCATTGGCGACCGGCATGCTGCCAGTCTGTTTTGGCGAAGCCACAAAAATTTCAGCTTTTTTACTGGACTCAGATAAGCGCTATCACCTGAAGTGCCAGCTCGGAGTCAGCACGACCACGGGTGATGCAGAGGGTGAAGTCACTGAGACATCGGATGCTTCGTCGATAACAGAGCAGGACGTCAGTGCTGTTTTGCCTGAATTTCTTGGTGAGATCGAGCAGATACCACCGATGTATTCCGCACTGAAACATAACGGTGAACGTTTATATAAACTGGCGCGCCAGGGTATAGAGGTAGAGCGTAAGGCTAGAAATGTCACCATCTATGACATTGAATTAATATCATTATCGATAGATGAGCAGGCAGCAGATGGCCAGGAGCGAGTCATCCTTGAGCTCGAAGTCAGCTGTTCCAAAGGCACTTACGTCCGCACGCTGGTCGAAGATATTGCGAAAGCTTTAAATAGCTGCGCCCATATAACATCACTGAGACGATTGAGCGTTGGTCCCTATGACGGTGATATGCTGACCATCGATCAGTTAACAGTGTTGGCAGAGCAGGGTATTGAAGCGCTAGATGCCAGCCTGCAGCCGATCGATAGCGGTGTCGCTGACTGGCCGGACGTGCATTTAGGTTCTGATGCCGCTTTTTATGTGCAGCAGGGACAACCGGTGATGGTGCCTCACGCACCGACACAGGGTTGGGTTCGTATCTACGACCAGAGCCACTTTTTAGGGCTGGGTGAAATTCAGGACGATGGACTGATTGCGCCTCGACGCATGATACGGGCCGTATGATACGCACAATCTGACGCGCGCTATGATAGAATGGCGCGTTCAGGTTAGTCGTTTTAGTTTAGACCTGGTTAGTCATAGATTTAGCATTTCCTGTTCTGTAACCCTGAGTGGTGCAGGAAATTAAAAACATAGTTGGGGCGATTATCATTTCGGGTTCAAATATATCCCTGAAATGATTAACAATTCTCTTATAAACAACACTTCTGTGTTGCTTCGATTAGTGATAAAATCGCCCTCTTTTTTTATCAATGCCCATCTTTGGGTTTTAATTTAGTTCGGAGTATTCATGGGTTTATCAACCGCAGAAAAAAGCGACGTTGTTGCAAAATACCAGCAAAAAGAAGGAGATACTGGTTCTCCTGAAGTTCAGGTAGCATTATTAACAACGCGTATCGTGCAATTAACAGAGCACTTTAAAGATCATAAACACGACCATCATTCACGTCGTGGTTTATTGCGTATGGTTAACCAGCGTCGTAAATTGCTTGATTATCTAAAAGGCAAAAATGTAGATCGTTATAAAGAGCTGATTGCCAGCCTTGGTCTGCGTCGTTAATAATAAAATCTGAATGACCCGCTTAAATGTTAATAACAGGTCAATATTCAGTGTTTTTAAAGCTTTTTACCATCTAATTTGACAATATCAGGTCACAGCGACCAGGTTGGGAATAAATAAAGTGATACCTACAGCAATTAAAAAAGAATTTCAGTATGGCGATCTAACAGTAACCATGGAAACGAGTGAAATCGCTCGTCAGGCATCCGGTGCGGTTATGGTCAGCATGGGCGACACAGTTGTTTTTGTTACTGCCGTATGTTCTAAAGAATCAGAAGAGGGTAGAGATTTCTTCCCGATGACGGTTAACTATCAGGAACGCACATATGCTGCCGGTAAGATACCGGGTGGTTTCTTCCGCCGTGAAGGCCGTCCGAGTGAGGCAGAGATCTTAACCTGTCGCCTGATCGATCGTCCGATCCGTCCTTTATTCCCTAAAGGTTTTACTAACGAATGTCAGATCGTTGCTACCGTGGTTTCTATGAGTGGCGATATCGATCCTGAGATTCCTGCAATTCTTGGTGCTTCTGCGGCGCTATGTATTGCTGGTGTACCTTTCGCAGGTCCACTGGGTGCGGCGCGTGTCGGTTATAAAGATGGCGAGTACCTATTAAACCCAAATAAAGAAGCACTGGAAACCTCTGACCTTGATCTGGTCGTCGCCGGTACAAATCACGCGGTTCTGATGGTTGAATCTGAAGCTAAACTGCTGTCAGAAGAAGTCATGTTAGGCGCTGTGATGTACGGTCATGAGCAGATGCAAGTGGCTGTTACTGCAATCAATGAGTTCGCTGCAGAAGTCGGTAATCCTAAATGGGAATACACTGCACCTGCAGTCGACGAAGATCTGGCGGCTAAAGTTGCTGAAACAAGTACAGCAGCTATTACAGATGCATACCAGGTTGCTGAAAAAATGGCTCGTCAAGATGCTGTTAAAGCGGCCAGAAGAGCAGCGGTTGAAGCACTTCAATCAGATGATGGCTGGTCAAAAGACGCAGTCAAGGGCGCTTTTGGTAAGTTAGAAAAGAAAATTGTTCGTTCTCGCTATATCGCGGGTGGAAAGCGTATCGATGGACGTACGACCTCAGACGTTCGTGCGATCACCGTTCGCACTGGTGTACTTCCACGTACTCACGGCTCAGCACTGTTTACTCGTGGTGAAACTCAGGCGATGGTCGTTACCACATTGGGTACTGCACGCGATGCACAGATTATCGATGCGCTTGAGGGTTCATACCGCGAACCGTTCATGCTGCATTATAACTTCCCTCCATACTGTGTTGGTGAAACCGGTATGGTTGGTTCGCCAAAGCGTCGTGAGATCGGTCATGGCCGTTTAGCGAAACGTGGTGTATTAGGTGTTATGCCATCTGAAGAAGATTTCCCATACACCATCCGTGTGGTCTCAGAGATTACAGAATCAAACGGTTCAAGCTCGATGGCTTCTGTCTGTGGTACCAGTCTGTCACTGATGGACGCTGGTGTGCCAATCAAAGCACCTGTTGCCGGTATCGCAATGGGCCTGATCAAAGAAGGTGAAGATTTCGCTGTTCTTTCTGACATCCTGGGTGATGAAGATCACCTTGGCGACATGGACTTTAAAGTGGCTGGTTCTGAAGACGGTATCTGTGCATTGCAGATGGATATCAAGATCGACGGTATCACTAAAGAAATCATGGAACAAGCACTGGAGCAGGCAAAAGGCGGCCGTAACTTTATCCTTGGTGAGATGAATAAAGTTATCTCTGAAACTAATACAGAAATGTCTGAGTATGCACCTCGCTACCTCAACATCAAGATCCACCCTGATAAAATCCGTGATGTTATCGGTAAAGGCGGCGCAGTTATCCGTGCATTAACCGAAGAAACTGGCGCATCTATCGATATCGATGACGACGGTAATATCAAGATTGCATCGAGCGATCTGGCTGCTGCCGAAGAAGCCAGAAAACGTATCGAGCAGATCACTTCTGATGCCGAAGTTGGTATGATCTACGATGGTACTGTGAAGAAGATCATGGATTTTGGTGCTTTTGTTGAAATCCTGCCGGGTAAAGATGGTCTGGTTCATATCTCTCAAATCTGCGAAGAGCGTGTTGAGAATGTGAGTGACAAACTATCTGAAGGTGATGTGGTTAAAGTTAAAGTACTGGAAATTGATCGCCAGGGCCGCATCCGTTTGAGCATGAAAGAAGCAGAAGAAGCTGCTGCCTGATCATGTAGAAACAGCACAGACTTTCATGTTTGATAAAAAAGGAGCTTCGGCTCCTTTTTTGTTGCCTGAGTGTTAATACTGGGCCAGTAATACAGTGTTTACAAAGTTTTATGTAACGATGAAAATATGTACATAGAAAGCTGACAATTCAATAAATTGGGCTACACTCCTTTAAACCATTAGACCTTGGGGGACAAACATGGATATAACAATAAGAACAATTCGCGGCATCGCTGTTACAAATTTGATCATTCTCGGTCTGGCTGGCTGTTCTAGTTCGCCTGCACCATGGACACAGGCAGATGATTCACCATGGGGATCAAAACGTGCTGCTGAAGCCCAAAACGTTCCATCTGATGATGCAGTGTCTGATACTACGTTGAATGATCCAGTGCTGCTGGCCGATCCTGAACCTGAACCAATCGTTATGCAGGAGCCGGAAATGGCACCAGCACCAGAGCTGATTGCGCCAGTTATGGTAGAGGACTTAACGCCTGAGCAAGAGATTATGGCAATGTCAGCAGGCAGTTATGCGGTACAGATCTATGCCAGTAAAACGACTGATAGTGTTGAAAGATACCAGGCCGATAAAGGTCTGGAGAACCTGATGACAGTAAGAACTGATCGCTCAGGTTCGATCGTATACGTGCTTGTTGACGTACACCCTGACCGCGCTTCAGCGGATGCCGCAGCCGGTGCCCTTGAGATCAAAACTGGGTCTAAGCCATGGGTTCGTTCGGTCGCAGGACTACAGAAGATAGTTTCTCAATAATCTTATTATTTTCTGAGAAAAGGCCGGTTTTCCGGCCTTTTTTTATGTCTGCCTGGAAATTCTCCTGTATTTTTGTGAAAAAAAAGCAATACATGACTTCCATCAAATAAGTACAGAAATGGAGGCAGACCTTGCAACTATTTTAAGGTAGTATCTGTCCAATTTTTAATATCTTCATGCAATATGGAATTGAATACGATGAGGTTTCAGTTATTGAGGCTGCCTTTAATACTGGCACTAATGTTGAGTATCTCAGCATGCGGCCAACTGATCTCTAACGCAAAGCAGGAGTTTGCAGAAGACCTGTCAGCGACGATACTGGAGTTTGATGATCCTGAGACCATCAGAAGAGGATTGCCCGCGTACCTGATCTTAATGAGCAGTATGATAAAAGGTGATCCTGAAAACCCTGACCTGCTCGAATCCGGTGCAAAACTTTATGGTGCGTATGCTTCAGGTTTTACCGAAAACGCAGAAAGTAAAAAGGCACTCGCCAACCGTGCTTACAGTTACGCCAGCAGAGCCATGTGCATTCGTGACACACGGTTTTGCGATGTAAGCAGTATCTCTTATTTTGAGTTTGAAAAACTGCTGGAATCCTTAGAGAAGCCGCAGGCAGAACACCTGTTTATTTTTGTCAGTAGCTGGGCAGGTGTTATCGAAGCAAATAGCTCTGACTGGAATGCTGTCGCTGAACTGCCAAAGGTTAAATCGGGGATACGGTGTGTGCTTGCGATCGATGAGACGGTCAGCAATGGAAATGCGCATCTCTACATGGCTGTGATGGAATCTATATTGCCGCCGACACTGGGTGGAAAACCGGATCTGGCAAAAAAGCATTATGATCGAGCTATCGATATCTCGAACGGTAGTAACCTGATGGCTAAAGTTTTGTATGCTGAGAAATATGCGCGCATGCTGTTCGATCGGGAGCTGCACGATGCTTTACTGCAGCAGGTCATCGATGCAGGTACCGGTCCACAGGAACATATCCTGATCAATACACTTGCAAAACAAAAAGCGGCGGTATTGTTAGATGGCGCAGATGATTACTTTTGACCACGTGATGAACCTTACGTGCTGATGAACAATGAAAAGTGCACTGAAATCGCTCCCGACGATTCCAGCATACACTCCATCTCTGGAGATAGGGAATGAAAAATATAGTAAAAAAATTAGTGCTGTTTTTAACGATATCGTTAGTTAGTTTTAATTCGCCGATATTGCTTGCCAAAACAATCAAGATAGCAACGTTATCTCCCGATGGTACATTCTGGATGAAGCAGATGCGCGCTGGCGCAAAAGAGATCAAGGAGAAAACACAGGGCAGGGTAAAATTCAAGTTTTATCCTGGCGGTGTGATGGGTAATGATGAAAACGTTTTAAGAAAAATACGTATCGGTCAGTTACATGGTGGTGCTGTAACCCTGGGAACCCTGTCTCAAAGCACGCCAGATACAACGATTTATGGTCTTCCGTTTTTATTTTCCAGCCTGGACGATGCAGCGGTGATAAGAAAAATAAGTGATCCAATGCTGCAGGATAAAATCGAGGAAAATGGTTTTGTCTGTTTCGGTATCGCTCAAGGCGGATTTACTTACCTGATGTCAAAACAGCCTGTTAACAGCCTGGATGACCTGAAGGCACAAAAATCATGGGTTCCTGAAAAGAGTGATGTCGGTCTGTCTGTTTATCGTTATATCGATGTTACACCGATCTCTCTGCCATTGTCAGATGTGTTGACGGGATTGCAGACCGGTCTGATCAATACCATAATCACATCACCTATCGGTGCACTGGCGCTACAGTGGCACACCCATGTTCGATACGTTGTCGACCTGCCTTTAAATTACCTGGCTGCGATGATGATTGTTGATAAGAAAGTTTTCAAAAAACTGAGCGAAACTGACCAGGCTATCGTTCGAGAAGTCATGGGCAAGGTGTATAAAAAGATCGATGAACAGAACAGGGTGGATAATATAGCCGCCCGCAAAGCGCTGACTAACCAGGGTGTGAAGTTTGTAAAACTTACTGCTGAGGAAAAACAAAACTGGGACAAACTGGGTGATTCTGTTATCAATGATATGATTCGAAAATATAGCTACAGCAAGGATATGTACAAGGCTGTTACTGTCAATAAACCAGACGCGCCTAAGCTTCCGTAGTGGTTATTATTTAAGCTGTATCTGAACTGCAGTCTGACACCATCATTTATGAATATTAATGATAACAAGTTTATAAAGTTCATCAATAAGATAGAAGATGGTCTGCTGGTAACCATCCTGTCCAGCATGATCGTTCTTGCTGTCTACCAGATATTTTCACGAAACCTGTTTAATGACGGCGTCGTCTGGATAGATCCACTGCTGAGGACACTGGTACTATGGGTGGGACTTTCCGGGGCGGTGGTTGCCACGCGCACGGATAATCATATCCGCATCGATGTTTTTTCAAAGCATCTCCCGAAAAATATACTGCCTTACATACAGCGCCTGGTTTATCTTTTTACAATGGCCGTCTGTTTGCTTATCGCCTGGCATGCAGCGCGATTTGTCTACAGTGAATACGAATACCAGACCATCGCCTTCTCCGGTATTCCTGCCTGGGTTACGGCTTTAATCATACCCGTCAGCTTTTCGCTCATCGCTATCCGTTATTTACTGCTGGTAATCTCTCCCTACGAACGGGAAATAGCACTGGATGGCAACTGTTAACCATGGTTGCTGCACTCGTACTTATTTTACTGGTCATATTAGGTACGCCGTTGTTTGCCATCATCGCCACCAGTGCGCTTATTGGTTTTCATGGTGAGGAGATCGATCTATCGGTCATCGCTATCGAGATTTACCGTATCGTTGATACCCCCGTACTGCTTGCTATCCCACTGTTTACTTTTGCCGGTTATGTCCTGGGCGAAAGTAAAGCTTCTGAAAGGTTAGTGCGGCTTACTGATGCGCTGCTCGGGTGGATGCCCGGTGGCCTGGCCGTGGTTTCATTATTTGCCTGTGCATTTTTTACCGCTCTTACCGGCGCTTCAGGTGCTACCATCATCGCTCTTGGCGCAATATTGTATCCAGCGATGAAGCAGGCAGGTTACACAGACCGGTTTAATCTTGGACTGATTACCTCGTCGGGCAGTCTGGGTTTATTATTTCCACCCTCTATAGCGTTGATCCTGTATGGCGTTATCGCGCAGCAGATGGACCTGGACCAGACTGTGTCGATCGATGAATTGTTTCTAGCAGGATTGTTGCCAGGCATGTTGATGCTGGCACTTTTAATCGCCTGGAGTATGTACAAGGCGGTAGGTGACAAGATTCCGACGACTGCTTTCGATTCGAAAAAGCTGGTCAGCGCCTTGCGTGAGTCAGTCTGGGAGTTTCCACTGCCTGTCATCTTGATCGGTGGCATATACGGCGGTTACTTCGTCGTATCTGAAGCCGCTGCCGTGGCCGTTCTATATGTCCTCATCGTCGATGTTCTGATCTTGCGTGAGATTAAGATCAAACAACTACCCGCCATCATGCGAGATTCCATGGTACTGGTCGGCGGGGTGTTGATCATATTATCGGTATCGCTGGCATCAACCAATTATATGATCGATGCAGAGGTGCCGACCAAATTATTTGATTTCATACGCGAGCATATCGACAGCAAGCTAACATTCCTGATGCTGCTTAATATCTTTTTGCTGTTACTGGGTATGATGCTTGATGTGTTCTCGGCGCTGGTCATCATCGTGCCGTTAACATTACCTATTGCAGTAGGGTATGGCATCCACCCGATACATTTTGGTATTATCTTTTTAGCGAATATGCAGATCGGTTACTTTACACCGCCGGTAGGCATGAACCTTTTTATCGCTAGTTACCGTTTTAATAAACCGATTACTGAATTGTATTTCGCTACTATTCCTTTCATGTTGATATTGTTCCTCGCGGTATTGATAATCACCTACTGGCCTGCATTGACCATGTCACTGCTCGATATCGGGCATAATTAGCCGCTTGGCGAAATCATCTTTTTCTCATGGAGCTGCTAAACCGCAATATCATCTGTCCTTATTGTGGCGAAGACATTGAGATACTGGTCGACAATTCTATCAGTGAGTCAGATTATTACGAGGATTGTTCGGTCTGTTGTCGACCGATTCGAGTTCAGGTTAATGTTGATCATGAAGGCGCTTGTCTGTTAATGATTCTCCGGGACGACGAGTAATAACCGTTGTGTTTTACCTATGTATACCCTGAATAATGCAATGAAATGACTGAACCTTACGAGATGATGAGATTTATATCAGGCTGGACAGGATTACTTTATTGAAAAACCAGGCGTCAGCTCACATGTTTGACTGCCACCAGTCGACTAATGCCGCCACTGAGTCAAGCGTGGCATCTGGCGTTATGCCCAGTTCAAGATCAGACGCTGAAAACTTGCCGGTACGGACCTGTATGGCCGTTAAGCCGGCATGCTGTGAAGCTTCGATATCGCCTCGGATGTCATCACCGATCATCACGATATTATCTGTTTCTCCTAACAGGCTAACAGCGGCCTGAAAAAATGCTTCTGCCGGTTTGCCGGTGATGACGGCATTGACGCCAGCTGCGTATTCAAACGCTTTTATCATCGGTCCAACATCTAACTGCAACCCTGATTCTGTTCGCCAGTAACGTGTCATACCTAAAGCAATAAGTTTGCTTTGTTTGTTATCGATCAGCATGCGGAAAACTTTGTTCATCGTATCAAATGTCCATTGTTCTCCCAGATCGCCTACGATGACTGCGTCAGGAACATCTGTATCTTCATTAACTATATTAAAGTCAGAGAATTCTTCTTTCGTTGTTTCTGGCACAAACACGGCGATGTTATCGATGTGATTAGAGTGCAGCCATTGTCTGGCCGCAACAGGTGGTGTTAAGAAATCTTCTCTTTTTGTTTCGATGCCCATTTCTGCCAGTTTTACGACGAGTTCAGATCGTGATTTAGACGTGGTGTTTGTCAGGAACAGGTGAGGGATGTGGTTCTGGCTGAACCAGTTAACCGTATCAGCGGCACCGCTAATGGGTCTGCCGCCTTCATATAAAACACCATCAAGATCGAATAGTATTGCTGGCATGGGTACTCCCCTGATAGAAACTATTGTACTGCTGAGAATCACTTAAGGCAACGGCATGTACAAGGCTTGTTACCTGTAAATGCGGTCTACGTCGTCAGTTTTACTGAGGGCAGAGGGTGTTTGAGTTTGATATTATTTGTTACAGATATCCGTTAATTTTTTGTTGATGGTCTCATCATCGGCACCGGTAATCTCGATCACTTTTCTGGAGGATGCTGTACCGCTGGTGATCTTGATTGAGCCTTTTGCTAATCCGAGACTTTTTTCAAGGATTTTGATGACAGCTTTGTTGGCTTTACCTTTTTCAGGTGGGGCTTTAACTTTTATCTTTACGGTGTCTTCCAGCATGCCAGTGATGCTGTCCTTTGATGATGAAGGGATAACTTTTATGTGGAGCTTCATTAATCCTCATCGACTCGCCGCCAGTTATCTTCATCACGTATAACCTCATGTTTAGCCCAGCGTGAAAATG
Source organism: Pseudomonadota bacterium (assembly GCA_030673345.1). Classification (GTDB taxonomy): domain Bacteria; phylum Pseudomonadota; class Gammaproteobacteria; order SZUA-229; family SZUA-229. The sequence goes on along the minus strand of DAOVJH010000003.1, from coordinate 5,915 downwards.
CGTTTTTCGTCATGACGCCTGAGTTGCGTCTGTCTGCACCTGCGATTATTTTGTAGATTAGCTGTTCTTCGCCAGAATCTTCTGTGTCAGCCCAATCCACAATTTGTCTGACAGACCAAAGGTCACCGTATTCACCATTGCTGTAGTAGTGTCCGTTTTTTAATTCATGATGCTGAATGTTTGTGCTCTGATGGCGTTGAGTAACAAGGTCGTAAATTTTTAATAGATCATTTTCTGAGATATCGATGAAAGATTCGAATTCGCTTAGAGCATAGACAAAATCTTCATGTGAGATGGCACCATAAGAACCGTCAGATGTATCTTTATTGGCTGAAGCCATTTTCTGAGCGAGGTATGCCGGGTAGCGACGCCATTTAAAAAAGTAATTGAAGATGATAGCAACACTGATTATTGCTATTACATTGATCAGTACAGGGGTCAACATAAATTGGTACCCCAGCTCATGTACAGTATTGCCTCCGACTACTGCCGATAAAGCAGTAGCGCCGCCCGGTGGATGAATGCAATGAAAGTAGTACATTGCGCCGACGGCTATTCCTACAGCAAGGGGTGCAGCAATAAAGATATCAGGTATAAATTTAGCGCAGCTTATGCCGATAACGGCAGAGATCAGATGGCCGCCGATGAGAGGCCAGGGCTGTGACAGAGGGCCATGCGGCACGGCAAAGAGTAAAACGGCTGATGCACCCATCGAGGCGACGATCAAATACGATGATGAATCCTGCAGAAAATACGTGCTGCTGTAAAAGACCAGCAATATGCCTAAAAATGCCCCCAGTGCAGAAACAAGCTTTTCGGTATGGCTTACCCGATAACGTTCGAACCCAAGATATTGCAGGATTGTTTCTTTCATCTGGTTTTATTATATTATGATTTCGGAAAGTCTTTTAAACAGCAATGACCCGATGGATTGCTTGTTTCGCAAGAGCAAAGAGCGTTTTTTGTTTGTTCTATTATAAAGCTTTTAATGCTTTTATCTGAAAGTGCTTGTGCTTTCGTTACACCAAAGCAATAACAGATCATGGCGTCTGTAACTTTTGATTTTTGCCATACGGTGTCTCGTAACGCACTGCTGCTAACCGTACTATCGTCCTGTCCAAAATAAACGACATCGCAGAAAGGGTCAGTGCAAAAATAGTAACCTTGTTCCGTTATCGAATTACGCCAGGGGTGTGTGATATGGTGCAGTAATGTTTTACGGTTAACGCTGTCATATGATTTTCCGTTAACAGGACAGAGGTGTGACTTCGGGTAGATACCTGATGTCTTTTTCTGGATGCAACAGTCACTCATGCCAATCACCATTAACGTAAATCATATAGATACGTTTTACGCTTCCCCTTGCAGTTGTGCAACAACCGCTTCATTTTCCAGTGTTGAAGTATCTGAAGTGATCTCTTCACCAGCAGCGATGGTTCTTAACAGGCGGCGCATAATTTTTCCGGAGCGTGTCTTAGGCAGACCATCAGCGAAACGGATATCATCAGGTTTTGCGATGGCACCGATCTGTTCACCAACCCAGTTGCGCAGCTCAGCGACCATCTTTTCAGCCTCTTCACCGACAGGGCGGTCACCTTTACAGATAACAAAGGCGACGATGGCTTCACCTTTTACTTCGTGTGGGCGACTGACGACGGCGGCTTCGACGACAGCTTCATGCGCAACCAGTGCCGATTCAACTTCCATCGTGCCGAGGCGGTGGCCTGAAACATTTAATACGTCGTCGATGCGCCCCATGATCCAGAAATAGCCGTCTTCATCACGGCGTGCGCTGTCACCAGCAAGATAGTATTTACCATCAAATTTAGGGAAGTAAGTGTCTACATAACGTTCATCGTCTCCCCAGACTGTTCTCACCATTGACGGCCAGGGTTTTGTGATAACCAGGTAACCGCCTTTATTGGCTTCGGTGATAAATTCACCCTCTTCATTGACGATGTCAACGGCCATGCCGGGTAATGCGAAGGTGCAGGAGCCCGGTTTGGTTGCGGTGACCCCGGGAATAGGGGTAAGCACATTGGCACCGGTTTCGGTTTGCCACCAGGTATCCACAATCGGGCAGCGCTCTTTGCCGATGACGGTGTGATACCACATCCATGCTTCCGGGTTTATGGGTTCGCCTACGGTACCGAGCAAGCGTAAGGAAGACAGGTCATAACGGTTAGGGAATTCATCGCCAAATTTCATCAGGGCACGTATAGCGGTCGGTGCGGTGTAGAAAACAGTGACTTTATGCTGTTCGACCATCTTCCAGAAACGACCGGCATCGGGTATGACCGGTGCGCCTTCAAACATGACGATGGTCGCGCCGGTTGCTAATGGACCATAAGCGACGTAGGTATGGCCGGTAATCCAGCCGACATCGGCAGTACACCAGAAGATATCATCATCCTGCAGATCGAATACCCACAGGTTGGTGATAACTGCGTTGAGCAGATAACCGGCACTGGAATGCACGATGCCTTTTGGCTTGCCGGTAGAGCCTGATGTGTACAGTAAAAAGAGCGGGTGTTCTGAATTGACCCATTCTGGTTCGCAAGTCGTGTCCTGTCCTGCAACTGCATCTGACCACCATGTATCACGGCCGTCCTGCATCGTTACATCGTGACCGCTGCGTTTTAATACGATGACATTTTTAATACTGTCGCAGCCGCTGCTCAACGCCTTGTCTGCAGCTTCTTTAAGCCCGACAATCTTTCCGCCGCGGGTACCGCCATCAGCGGTAATGAGCATGGCTGCCTGAGCATCTTCGATACGGTCGCGTAGAGAATCAGCTGAAAAACCACCAAACACGATCGAGTGAATCGCACCGATCCGCGCGCATGCCTGCATGGCAACGACTGCTTCGGGAACCATCGGCATGTAGATGACGATACGGTCACCTTTGTTTATACCTTTTGCTTTTAATGCATTGGCAAACTGGCAGACATCATCATGTAGCTGCTGGTAACTGATGTGCTGTGTATCGCCGCCTTCACCTTCAAAGATGATGGCAGTTTTATCTGCATTGTTTGCCAGATGACGGTCGATGCAATTGTAGCTGACATTCATGGTGCCATCGGTGAACCATTTGAAATGAGGTGCCTGAGAGTCATCCAGTGTCGTGGTGAAGGGTGTGTGCCAGTCCATGTGTTGTCTGGCCTGGTCTGCCCAGAAACCTTCGTAATCTTCATCAGCCTGTTGATGTAGGGCTTTTAAATCATCAGGTTTTAGACGTGCTTTTGCAGTGAATTCAGCACTGGGCTTGAATAAGCGGTTCTCGATTAAGACAGACTTGATATCTACGTCAGACACAGTGGTTTCCCCTTTAAATTATTTTTACGTTTGTTGTTTAGCATACACGGTGCTTCTCAAAACTTCGATGATTTTTTGAGTTGCCAGTCCACAGACTTTTACCATAACTGCATGATATTTTATTGACTTAGGACAGGTTGAATATGCGTTTTAGATTGGATATGGCTCACATCCCAGTGCTCCTCTGCCCACTTCCAGATGTCGTTAATATTGCAACTGGATAAATCAGCAGGTGGATTCTGACCTAAAAAAACCAGCACACTGCATATCAGTTTCTCCCTGTTTTTAATGTCGACTTTTGTCGCACCTTCTGACTTGCTGATCTTGTTGCCATCGCTATCAACGGCGAGTGGCAGGTGGCAGTATGCAGGTGTTGGATAACCAAGCAACTGCTGTATATAAACCTGTCGTGGTGTGGAATCGAGCAGATCAGAGCCGCGTACGATCTCTGTTATGTTTTGCAAAGCGTCATCGACCACAACAGCCAACTGATAGGCGAACAGACCATCTCGGCGTTTGATGACAAAGTCACCACATTGCTGAGCCATACTTTGTGACTGTTTGCCCATCACGATATCATCAAATTCGATGGTGATGTTTTTGGCTAATAAACGCAGAGCATGCTCATTATTTTCTGGTAGCTTGCGATCTCTGCAGGTGCCAGGATAAATATCGCTGTCTATTGTCGTTAACTGCTTGCGTGAGCATAGGCAGGGGAATACTAATGATTGGTCGATGAGCTGCTCTAATGCTTTTTCGTAGTGTCTGGTCTGTTCAGATTGATAAATAATCTCTCCATCCCATTCAAAGCGAAAGGCTTCAAGTGTATCGAGTATCTTTTTGTCAGAACCCTCAACCTTTCGTGTGGTATCAACATCTTCCATGCGGATAAGCCATTTGCCATTATTTGCTTTTGCCTGCAGGTAACTGCCAACAGCGGCGATCAGTGTACCGAAATGAACGGGGCCGGTTGGTGATGGGGCGAAACGTCCTTTGTAGATTGTTTGTTTATCGTTGGGCATTTAAAAGATTTTTTTATCCGCAGATGAACGCAAATAAACGCAAATGAAAAAAACTTGTTTTAGTTTTATAATCAGTATCGCCTCATTCGCTTTTATTTGCGTTCATTCGCGGAAAATCATAAAAAAAGCCGATAAAAAATACCGGCTTTTTTAGATCTACACTGTAAGTGAATACTACTTACCGCGAGTCTGTTTCTCTTTGATCTCGTCCAGGCTCTTGCAGTCGATACATTGTGTAGCAGTAGGGCGTGCCTCCATACGGCGCAGGCCTATCTCGACGCCACAGGTATCGCAGTAACCATATTCGCCGCTGCTCATCAGAGCCAGTGTGTCGTCAATTTTTTTGATGAGTTTACGTTCACGGTCTCGTGTTCGCAGCTCGAGGCTAAACTCTTCTTCCTGTGTGGCGCGGTCAGCCGGGTCTGGAAAGTTAGCTGCTTCATCTTTCATATGGTCAACCGTGCGGTCGACTTCAGACATCAGTTCTACTTTCCATGCATTAAGGATTTCTGTGAAGTGCTTAATCTGTCCTTCACTCATGTATTCTTCGCCTTTTTTTTCTTTGTAAGGCTTAAAAGTGTGATTTTCGGTTGGCGACGTATTGGCCATCTAAAACTCCAAATGTATATAAAATCAACAACTTAGTTGATTTGTGTTTTGTATAAAATATTGCGAGCGACTTTTTACCATGAATCCGTTGCCCAATGCAAATATATAGAATAACCCATTCTTGTCGGTAAACCAGCTGTTTCGTTTAATTATTATAAAAATAAGTTGAGCTCATCAGTCTGCTTATATCGGGTATAAATTTGATCAGTGATTTAGCTCTGGTTCGCTGACAAAAAGTCTGAATATTAAGGGTATCGCAAACAGGGTAAGCAGACTGGAAAATGCCAGTCCCCAGACGATGGCTGTTGCTACCGGTCCCCATATCAGTGATTCACCACCCAGCCCCAGAGCCAGCGATGATAAGCCGGCAATGGTTGTTAAGGTCGTGATCAATATCGGAATTACCCGGCGGCGGGCTGCGTATACCGTTGCGTGGGTGATGCTCATGCCGTCTTGTAGTCGGGTGTTGGCTGCAGAGATGAGGACGATGGCGGCATTAACCGCGATGCCGGCCAGTGCAACAACACCGTACAGGGTATACAGGCTCAGTGGATTGCTGGTGATGAGCAGTCCCAGGGTGACGCCGGTGAAAGCCATCGGTACGGTTGATAAGATGATAAGGGGCTGAAAATAGCTTTTAAACTGGGTGCCGAGGATGGCATAGATGAGCAGGACGCCAAACAGCAGGAGGATGAACATCGAGTTAATGCTCTCATTGATATCATCTAGCTGACCACTGAAATTCAGGTCATTTTCAGTATATAGACTGGCTATCTCGAGCCAGCGCTGTCTGATCAGGTCATTGGCTTCGACTGTGTTCATCTGTGATGTATCCAGATCTGCTTCAACAGTGATGGCACGGCGGTAGTTATAGTGCCGGATATTGCCGGGGCCAGCACCTGTTTCATCACTTAGGAAGTAGGAGAGCGGGCGGATGTCGCCATCAGGTAATACTATCTGTGTGAACAG
>DAOVJH010000261.1 GCA_030673345.1 Pseudomonadota bacterium | reverse complement strand
TTAACGGATGTCTATGACGCAGAAGTCGAAATGGTCGCTGAGCCTGAGCTGCCAGAAGGTTTGAAAATTATCGATACTGATATCGTCTATAAAGTTACAGCGAGATAGACCAGTCGTTTTTCCTGTAGCACGGTTCAGAACAAAAAAAGCCGTCTCATATCATGTATGAGACGGCTTTTTTATGGTCTTGAGTTAATCCGTTGCATGGCCCTTTTCCTACGCATAGCAGACAGCTAAAAAACTTTAAAAGCCTTTCTCTGTGTCTCTGTGGTGAACCGTTTTGACTTTGTTGTTGCGTTAGCGCTAATGACCAAAATTTCTCATTTCATTGCAGAGAAATTAAGCTAAATCACCTGCCAGTGAATCGCGGATATTAGCCGCAATCGGGCTGACAGCTGCCTGATAGTTTTCATGATCGACACCCGCTGAGATGGCAGCGCCTGATTTAACGGCAGCGATCATGTCGTCATCAAGTTCATAACGCATGAAGTGCACGGCAGAGGTTTTCTCTTCGGTATCACGTTCAAGGTCTTCATCAGCGATTGCGTAGATTTTGCCGTAGCCTTCGACCTGTAGCCAGATCTGGTTTTCGATACCGATAAGCTGAGTTAATTTCTGTTGGCGCTCTTCGACGTCGGTATACTGGATCAGCATGGTGGCTTTCCAGTTTGTGCCGTCAGGGATGAGCGGGTTATATGCGGACAGCTCTTCTTCGATACCGGCGGCATCAAATATCTTTTCTGCTTTAAGCATTTCCTGTACCTGGTATTGCATGATGAGGCGGTCTTCGAACATTAGCAATACATTCTCACCGAGCTCCAGCCGGCGATCTTTTTTATGTTCCATGATCTTCTTGCGATAGTCATCGCGCATCTCAACATATTCTTCCAGGCTGTAAAGGTCTTTACGTTTTAGTTTTTGCATAAATAAACTTTTATTATGATTAAAATGGATGGCCTAAATATTATAGGCCTGTCGTATCAATGAAATCGGGTGAACCGGTTTGCTGCCATCGGCGAGGCCTGCCTCGATATGATGTCCAGCCATTGCGCAGTCACTGGTATAGACGTCTGCACCACTCTGTTTGACCCGATTGACGACGGGTTTACAGATCTTCATCGCGGTGTCGTGGAATTCACTCTTAAACGTATAAGTGCCGTCATGGCCAGAGCAGCGTTCTATCGGCAATACTTCGGTCTCGGGAATGAGTTCCAGGACTTCACGGGTTTTCATACCGATGCGCTGAACGCGTTGGTGGCAGGCCACGTGATAGGATATTTTGCCCAGCGGATTTTTAAAATCGGTGTTTAGCTTGCCGGCTTTGCTGCGCAGCATGAGATATTCGAAGGGGTCAAACATCGCCTGCTGCACTTTTAAAACATCTGCTTCATCAGGGAACATCAGGGGCAGTTCCTGCTTGAACATCAGTGTGCAGGAAGGTACAGGGGTCACGATATCCCAGCCGTCATCAACCAGTTGTGCCAGTATTTTTATGTTGGCATCTTTTGCCCTGGTAACCGCATCAAGGTCGCCGAGTTCAAGTTTAGGCATGCCGCAACATTGTGTCTTCTGTACCAGCTGAACCTGCAGATTATTGTGCTCGAAAACCTTGATCAGGTCCTCACCGATCTGTGGCTCGTTGTAGTTGCCGTAGCAGGTGGCAAACAGAGCGACTTTGCCGGTGGTGGTCTCAGTTGCTTCGGCATTATTATTAACCTGTTTACGGTTTCTATCGCGTTTCACCAGCGTATTAGAGTCGTATTCTGGCAATAAAGATTTTTCATGAATGCCCAGCATCTTATCCATCAGCTTACGGGTTAAGGTATTATTGTTAAACGCATTTACGGTTTGTGTGATTACAGGGATGGATGCAAATTTTCCAAGGGTATCGGTCGAGGTAATAAGTTTGTCGCGTGTCTTAACGTCACCTTTTTTAAATTTAATGGCTTTGGCGCGTAACATCACATGCGGGAAATCCAGATTCCATTCATGTGGCGGAACATAGGGGCATTTTGTTAAGTAACACAGGTCGCAGAGAAAGCAATCATCGACTACTTTCCAGTAATCTTTTTTGGCAACGCCATCGACTTCCATGGTGTCAGATTCGTCGACCAGGTCAAACAGCGCGGGAAAAGAACCGCACAGGCTGACACAACGGCGGCAGCCATGACAGATATCAAATACCCGTTCAAGCTCATCAAATAACTTTCCTTCATCCCAGAAATCAGGGGTATTCTGCCCCAGGGGATGCCTGGTGGGCGCTTCTAAACTGCCTTCTCTAGCCATGTCTCTCTCTTTAAATTTGTGTTTAACGCAAATGTTTGCCGCACTGCCATCCCTGGCTCTTTGCGACATACCGTCCATCCATGGACATAAAAAAGGCCAGACCTAGATTTAGTGCCAGGCTGGCCTTTTACACGGATTGATTACCAGGTGTGCGGCAATCGTTTAGTCCATGTTATCCAGTGCTTTCTGGAAACGGTTAGCGTGTGAACGCTCTGCCTTTGCCAGTGTTTCAAACCAGTCAGCAATCTCGTCGAAACCTTCATCGCGAGCCGATTTAGCCATGCCCGGGTACATATCAGTGTACTCGTGAGTTTCACCGGCAATCGATGCTTTCAGGTTGTCATTAGTGCTGCCGATCGGTAAGCCGGTAGCAGGGTCACCCGTTTCTTCGAGGTATTCCAGGTGTCCGTGTGCGTGGCCGGTTTCGCCTTCCGCAGTTGAACGGAATACAGCAGAAATGTCGTTGTAACCCTCTACATCAGCTTTTGCTGCGAAGTACAGGTAACGGCGGTTTGCCTGAGATTCACCAGCGAAGGCGTCTTTCAGATTTTGTTCTGTTTTACTATCTTTTAAGCCCATCTCATCTCTCCAGGGTTAGGGTTAGTCTAAAAAGCTGTGCAGAGTCTACACTAATTTCTAGTTGGATTCATTCTAAATTGACAGAACTGTCATGTCAAGAAGAAAAAATATTTTTATGCGCTTTTTGTGGTTTATTTATGTTCGGAAACAGTGCTCAAGAATGTTATTGAGCAGCAAAATTTTTGCAAATGAATAATCCATTGTTCGTTTTAGGGTGTATTGATATCGACAATAACTTATCATTCGGGTTCGCCATTTTTAACTTAGATTTGATCAGATGAGGATCCCAATGACACGTGAAGTTGATGTCGCCATATTAGGTGCTGGCAGTGCCGGTTTGTTTGCTTTATCGCAGGTGAAGCGTGAAACCGATAATTATGTATTAATCAATGGTGGTGAATTAGGCACCACCTGTGCGCGTGTCGGCTGTATGCCGTCGAAAGTACTGATCCAGGTAGCTGAAGATTTCCATCGAAAAAGTATTTTTGAACGTGAAGGTATCGATGGCGCAGAAGCGTTATCGGTCGACTTGCCAGCCAGTATGGAGCATGTACAGGACCTGCGTGATGTCTTTGTCGATAAGACACTTGGTGTAACCGATAATCTGGATGAGAGC
>DAOVJH010000136.1 GCA_030673345.1 Pseudomonadota bacterium | reverse complement strand
GAATATCAACATTACACTTCAGGCATGCCTGCCAGTGAAGTTGGCCGTGTTGTTGGCGACTATATCGGCATCCCACTTACCGATAAATCATCAGAAAGTTACGGTGAGTTTTTCCCAAAAAGTACACCGCAGCATTTTGGTCATCAGGAAATTATTCACGCCTTATCAAATCTTCAAAACCTGCCGCAATTTAATCAGCCAGAAGGTGAACGTCTTGATGGCAAGGCCATCAAAGATGCAGTACTTGCTGAAATTGCAAAAAAATCCGGTGGTGCTGTTAGCAAACGCATCAATACCATTGCTGAAAAAACTATCGATTTTATCGAGCTGATTTTTGATGCCATCATTGATGATGACGATATTTCTGACACCATCAAAACCCTGCTTTTAAGATTACAGATTCCGATCATCAAGGCATCCATGGTTGATCAGGAATTCTTTATCTATGATGATCACCCCGCCCGGGTACTGCTCGATACCATCGCTGATGCTGGTATCGGTGTTACTGAGCACACAGACGAGATGTTCAAACATCTCGACAAGGTCATTACCTCCATCCTTGGAGAGTACGACCTCACCACAGAAATTTTCCAGAATGCACTGGACCAGCTCAGATCTATCATCGAAGAAGAAGAGACAAAAGCACGCACAATCGAAGAAGAGCAGCAGCAACAATTATTACGCAATCATGCACGCGCAACCGTACTGAAAGCCCTGCGTGCCACCACCATCGGTAAAACCTTACCTGAAGGCGTGCATCCACTGATACTCAAACGCTGGCCTACTTTGATGTTCAATCACTACATCAGTAACGGCAAAGAAAATAATGAATGGGTCAACCTGCTTTTAACTTTGCGCCACATCGTAGAAAGTGTTCAGCCTGTTACCTCTGCTGAACATCTGGCGAAGCTCCTCGCTGACAAAGATGGCCTGCTCGAGAGAACCGAACAGTACTTAAACACCTCAAGCAATTCAAAGAAAGATGTTAATAGCATCATGGAATCTTACAGGGAAAATATACAGCTGCGGATCGATGATGCTAACTTCACAGAGGAAGAAGTCACCGATGCTGAAGAGGTCATCAGTCAGGCAGAGCCCGTCGAAGAAGCGCCGATAGAAGAAGAACCAGCGCCTGCCAAACAGACACTGGCATCTAACATCATGCCTGGCATGTGGTTCCAGGTTTACATGGGCGATGATCAGGTCGTCAGGCGCTGCAAACTATCCGTCATCATCATCGAGGACTCAAACCTGATGTTTGTAAATCACAAAGGTGCGCTGGTGGTTGAAAAATCATTCGATGATTTCAATGAAGAGATAGCCAGTAATAAATCAAAAGTGATAATGGGACACTCAGCATTCGACCACGCATTCAAAGCGGTCATCGACAGGCTTGAATAAGCCTGTCATCAGTCTATAAAAACTGATTCTCCAACAAATAAAAAGCCGGTTCTGCCTCCCCCTTTACAGGATAAACAGAACCGGCTTTTTATCAGCGTAACAAACTTATAAAATATAACCACGCTCTTCGTGCTGACTGATATCGAGACCTTCGGTCTCCTGCTCATCAGTCACACGTAAGCCAACCAGTGCATCGACCACTTTCAATATGACAAAAGTTACAACAGCTGTAAATACGATGGTTGCGATAACACCCGTCAACTGCACACCGAGCTGAGAACCCATGTTCATACCGTCGGCAAAACCGACTCCGCCCAGACCGGCAGCAACAAATATACCGGCTAACAGTGTACCCAATATACCGCCAACACCATGTACCGGAAACACATCGAGCGAGTCATCGATCTTCAGCTTCTGCTTAATAAACGCTGTCGCATAGAAACAGACGATACCAGCACTGATACCGATGACTAGTGCACCCATCGGACCAACATAACCGGATGCCGGCGTGATCGTACCTAAGCCAGCCACCATACCGGTCACCGTGCCCAGGGCACTCGGTTTACCAAATTTCATCCATTCGAGTGCCGCCCACGTCATAGCGCCACATGCTGCGCTGACATGCGTCACCAACATCGCCATGCCTGCATCACCATTCGCTGCAACAGCACTGCCGCCATTAAAACCGAACCAGCCAACCCACAACATGCCGGCACCCGTGACTGTCATCGTCATGTTATGCGGCATCATCGCTGAGGTCTGAAAACCATTACGATTACCCAGAACCATAGCAGCAACCAGAGCAGCCACACCCGCCGTGATATGTACAACCGTACCGCCGGCAAAATCCAGCAGACCCTGCTCAGCTAACCAGCCGCCGCCCCAGACCCAGTGACAGACAGGGAAGTAAACGACGCTAACCCAGATAATACTGAATAACAACATAGCGGAAAATTTCATACGCTCGGCAAAACCACCGATGATCAATGCCGGCGTGATAATCGCAAATGTCATCTGGAACATGACAAAAGTACTTTCAGGTAAAGTGCCGCTCAAAGATTCACGCGTAACATTGGCCAGAAATGCATTGTCCAGACCGCCGATCCAGGCGTTCATACTGCCACCATCACCGAATGAGAGGCTGTAACCATAAACCACCCACAAGATACTGACCACACAGGCGATGACAAAACACTGCATTAAAACTGACAGCACATTTTTCGCCCTGACCAGGCCACCATAAAATAGTGCCAGACCTGGCAGCGTCATAAACAGAACGAGTGCTGTTGACGTCAGTATCCATGCAGTATCACCACTGTCCAGGGTATCTGCCTGTGCTATCGCAGGCAGAAGCAGCAGCGTCAGTGCCGCCATCATAGTATTAAAATATTTCATTATTCTTTTCTCTTCAGTCGCTATCGACTAATCACTATTACTTAAAGCGCTTCGCTGCCAGACTCACCGGTACGGATGCGTATCGCCTGCTCGATGTTTAAAACAAAGATTTTACCGTCACCGATTTTGCCGGTATTCGCTGCTTTACTGATGGCTTCGATCACTTTCTCAACCTGGTCATCATCGACAGCGGTCTCAACTTTCACCTTAGGTAGAAAATCAACCACATACTCTGCGCCGCGATACAGTTCAGTATGCCCTTTCTGGCGCCCGAAACCTTTTACTTCTGACACCGTGATACCCATTACACCTATCTCTGATAATGCTTCACGCACATCATCGAGTTTAAAGGGTTTGATAATTGCCTTGATTAATTTCATTTGAACTCCTGCTACTATGGTATTTTTTGTTACTAATAATCTCGGCAGCCTTTTTACCATAAATCAGGCTGTTTTTGCACTAACCATACGCAATCTGGAAAGAGATCGCGAAATGAGATGCCGAATAGACATTCGGCACACCACCATACCTGGACATGCGTCACACCGCCATCCCTTGCTCCTTGTGACATACCGTCCATCCATGGGCATGCGCCACACCGCCATCCCTGGCTCCTTGCGGCATACCGTCCATCCCTGGACATAAAAAAGGTCGAGCACCGAAGTGCTCGACCAAGCTATATACCAGCAGGAGTCTGTTATTTGCTAGTAAATTCCGGGTAGGCTTCCAGGCCACATTCGCCTATATCAACGCCTTCATACTCTTCTTCAGCAGATACGCGGATGCCCATAGTCATCTTGAGTACGAACCACACGATGCCACTGGTGACAAAGACCCAGCCAAAGATAGTCGCCGCACCGACCAGCTGACCAACAAAACTGACGTCGCTATTTGTCAGCGGCACTAACAGCAGACCAAGTAGACCACAGGTACCGTGTACCGAGATGGCACCAACAGGATCATCGATCTTAAGCTTATCGAGGAACACGATTGAGAACACGACTAATACACCACCAGCAGCACCAAACAATGTTGCTAATAGAGGTGTTGGTGTAGAAGGTTCTGCAGTAATCGCTACCAGGCCAGCTAAAGCACCGTTTAACAGCATGGTTAAATCCGCTTTACCGAACAGCAGACGCGCTGCGATCAATGCGGCAATCGCACCACCAGCCGCAGCCGCATTCGTATTCAGGAAAACCATCGCTACAGAGTTTGCACTAGCCACATCACCCAGTTTTAAAACGGAACCGCCATTGAAACCGAACCAGCCCATCCACAGGATGAAGGTACCTAATGTTGCCAGTGGCAGATTTGCACCAGGAATCGGATGAACCGAACCATCTGCGCCATATTTGCCTTTACGAGCACCAAGCAATAGTACGCCAGCTAACGCTGCAGCAGCACCAGCCATATGCACGATGCCTGAGCCAGCAAAGTCAGAGAAACCCAAGTCGCCCAGGTTATACATGCCAAATACATCTGCGCCATTCCATGTCCAGGAACCTTCCAGAGGATAGATAACACCGGTCATGACGATAGCGAACAGTAAGAAGCTCCATAATTTCATGCGCTCAGCGACCGCACCAGAAACGATAGACATAGCCGTCGCAACGAATACTACCTGGAAGAAGAAGTCAGATGCGCTTGAGTAAACGGCACCACCGGCAAAGCCATCTTCTCTACCTTTCGCATCAGCCAGAGCATCAGCAACCAGGGTATCGCCACCGGCAATACCAGACAGCATTATGTCACCGCCGTACATGATCGCGTAACCGCAAACCATATACATGATGCAGGAAATAGCGAACAACGCTACGTTCTTGGTTAAAATTTCAGCCGTATTTTTTGAACGAACCAGACCCGCTTCTAACATCGAGAAGCCAGCCGCCATCCACATAACTAACGCACCACATACCAGGAAATAAAACGTATCCAGCGCGTATTGTAATTCGAGTACTTGATCCACGTTGAGACCCTCCAAATTCAATAAGAATTAAAATGTAATAATTAAAGCGCTTCAGCGCCGGTTTCGCCTGTACGAATACGAACGACTTGTTCAACAGTAGAAACGAAAATTTTGCCATCACCGATCTTGCCGGTATTCGCTGCACCGCGAACCGCTTCGATAACTTTTTCAGCTATATCAGCAGCAACTGCGATTTCAACTTTTACTTTAGGCAAAAAATCGACAACATATTCAGCACCACGATATAACTCGGTATGGCCTTTCTGACGACCAAATCCTTTTACTTCCGTTACCGTAATACCCTGCACACCAATTTCAGATAATGCTTCACGCACATCGTCAAGTTTGAAAGGTTT
>DAOVJH010000155.1 GCA_030673345.1 Pseudomonadota bacterium | reverse complement strand
ATTACAGATGCTGCTATCGATTACGCCTCTGAAGTCTGGGTACAGTTCGACGGGGTCGTGCTGAAACCTGCCTCAGATTCAGATGCCATCACACTTGATTTTGATCCACCAATGACCATCAATTTACTGGCCTTGCAGGGCCAGAACCGTTTACAGATGCTGATCAACGAAACACTGCCTTCCGGTAGCTATAGCTGGATCAGGCTAAACATTACTGCTTCAGACGATGGCGTCATGGATTCTTATATCAAACTTATCGATAATTCGGTACACGATCTGAACATCCCCAGCGGTGGCGAATCAGGTCTGCAAATAATCGGTGGGCTGGAGATCATTGCCAACACACCAACAGACATGACGATCGATTTTGATCTTAGAAAATCGATCGTCATGACAGACAACGGTCAATATTCACTGATACCCGTACTGAAGCTAATAAACGATGCAGACAGCGGCTCCATCACTGGCACCGTAGAACTATCTGCACTGACCGATCCAGGCTGCCCGGACATCGATCCAGCGACAGGCAATGCTATCTATCTGTATGATGGCTTTAATGTCACGCCTGATGATGTAGGCAATACCGGTGCCGAACCTGTCGCCAGCGCGATGCCCGCCATGAACAATGCAACCGGTGAGTACGAATACAGCTTTGGCTTTATCCCTCTAGGAAAATACACAGCAGCTTTTACCTGTCAGGCTAATCTCGATGACCCGTTAACAGATGACGCCATCACGTTCAGTAAAACAAATAACATAAACCTGAGCAATACGAAGACGGTGAGTACAAGCCCGTTACGATAATCATATCGGCTGTTTACTTACCAAAGTCAGATATATCAAAAGTGTTGAGCCACTCTGTCAGATCCGCATAGGATAATGGCTTAGAGAAGAATGATCCCTGCATCAGGCAGCACTTCATTTCCACCAGCAGGTCGATCACCTGCTCATTTTCTACACCCTCTGCAATAACAGACATGCCCAGATCATGCGCCATCGCGATGGTGGCATTAACGATCGGATAGTTCTGTGAATCTTTACTCAGATCGATGATGAATGATTTATCTATCTTGAGTTCATCGATGGGAAATTTCTGAAGATATGCCAGTGACGAGTAACCGGTACCAAAATCATCGACCGACACGCCTATACCCGCACTAGAGAATTGCTGTAACACATTAGCCGACCGCTTAGGATTGCTCATGATTGCATTTTCAGTAACTTCGATGATGAGGCTCGATGGATCAAAACCATTTACCTGCATACTGGCTTTCAGATCTTCCAGCAGTGAGGTGTCCAGAAGGTTGAGCGGTGACACGTTGATCGAAACATTGAAATCCGGATAGGTTTCGACAAGCTGTTTCAGCTGTAACACATATTTATCAAAGACCGTGCGCGTCATCTCACCGACCATATTTTCTCTTTCTACCAGGGGTATAAATTTATCGGGTGATATCATGCCCATCCGAGGGTGCTGCCATCGAGTTAACAGTTCACATCCACAAGGGACGCCTGTTCTCAGATCCACCTTGGGCTGAAACACCGCATAGAACTGGTCTGACTTGATACCTTCACGCATATCGGTCGATAACTGAAGATCTTCGATCCTGTGCTTGTCCATATCTTCATGATATGAGATCACATACTGTCCCTGATACTTAGCTTCGTACATCGCAACATCGGCATGCTGGATCAACAGTTCTGTGGAATCGCCATCATCCGGATACACAGCGATGCCGATACTCACCCCAACCTGTAATGTATGTCCGCTCACCTGCAATGGCGGCTCCAGCAGAGTGGCTAGCTTCATCGCTAATTTTTCAGCAACCACACGTTCGACACCTTCGATAATCGCACAAAATTCATCGCCGCCGATCCTGGATATCGTATCTGAATCACGAATGCCTGATTCGAGACGCTCTGCCACGACCATCAACACCTTGTCACCGACACCATGACCAAGTGTATCGTTAATATCTTTAAACCGATCAAGGTCGAGCAGCATTACAGCAAACGAGCCACCCTCTCTAGCTGCACGTGAGATTACATGCTTGATCCGGTCATTGTTTAATGTGCGGTTTGGCAGCCCGGTTAACTCATCATGCATCGCCTTATACTGCATATGGTCAGCCAGTTCGACCAGTGACAGCCGCATACTTTCCAGGTCATCTGACAGGTGCCTTACTTCACTGATATGTGTTGCCACCGGCACATTCGCACTGGTCTCACCAGCCGCAACAGCTTTTGACCAGTCTCTTAATACTTTTAACGGCCGCACTATCACACTCGTGAAATAGCTCAGCAAAAGAATAATACAGATAAAATAAATACTCAGTATCAACAGGCTGCGCTGCTTCACGACCGTCAGACGATCGACGACAACTGTCTCATCAAACCCCAGGTTGAGCCTTGTAAAGATAGTGTTACCCAGCTGATATTTCAAAGGCACAGAGATAAAATAGATCGCATCATCATGCTCACCGATATAACGGTCTTCTATAAATTTCTCCGTTATTAACGAGTTATCACCATCGGTTGGAAACAGGCGATTATCACCCGGGTCAGCTAATTCGATATACTGCACTTCACCACCGAGCAAGGCAGTGTCCATCAGTAAAACCGCGCCATTCTTATCTTTCAAGGACTCACTGGTGGATATAACATCAGATAACAGGCCGGTGACTTCTCGAACATGTCCGACAAATTGCTCTTCAACATTATCTTTGTAGATATCGATGATGGTGACATACAAAACCGGCAGCAAAATAACATGAATCAATAACACGCCCACCATGACGTGGGTTGTCATGCCGAAGGATTTGAAGTCCTTTACATTCATCACCATAAGATCTGGATAACCTCGATGTTTTTCATACGATCTACCGAGCTTACTTCGACAAAACTAATATCGCCTACATGGTCTAGCAGATGTTCATTCAGCGCCTTAAGTGACACCACCTCCTCTATCTTCTCTCCGCCATTGCGGAACATCCGTTTAACTAATTTTCTCTTATAACTTCCTTCCGTTAGATGCATCGTATTTTTCAGGAACTCATCGTAGAGCAAACGTGACTCAATATTGAGGACTGGATGTTTGACCGCCGCACTTTCCACAGATTTAAGGCCGAGATATATCCTGCGAACTTCCCTTATGTGCATCTCTACGATACCCGAACCTTTAGCCGCTATCAAAGCCACTTTACCGTCACCGATATCTGCCTTTACAGTTGGCAGCAACATCGAAACCACGGTGAGCATAACAACGATAAACGAAGGTTTTATTGTTGACGCATAAATGGCAGGGAGTATACGCATGATACCCACTAAAAGATGAAATCCAGTCCAAGGGAAACAGCTTTAGCATCACCTTTGATCGGTACGACAACACCATCATCTGTGACCTGGTCATACTGAAGCTTAAATGCCATATCTGGATAGAAATCCCAGCGCACACCGATTGATGCCGTATTATGATTCTCATCGTTGCCAGCAGCATTTACTTTCTGCTCTAAAGCCGAGTACGTAATATGCGGTATAAAGTCACCTACCTGGTAACCGAATGACAGCATATAAGTATCGATATTAATGTCGTTATCAGGGCGTTGATAATTATTAAATTCAGATAATATCTGCAACTCATCGAGATTAAAGTTGACCGATACGCCTATAAATTGCTGTTCAGCTTCATTGATCACCCTGATCCCATTGATGTCACGATCGACCAGACCTTGCATATATGACAGACGGACATCAAGCCACTCGTTGGCCATAGTGCCAACGATACCGAGCATATCTTGCCAGTTCTCATCAACAGAAACGCCAAACAGGAGACCGAGCAGTTCGTTATCATCTGACTGTTCGTTTCCGTAGTACAGGTTAATACTGGTATCCCATTCAGCAAGCGTCTTTTCATACAGCAAGCTAATGCCATTAAAATTAGTGATCTGCCAGGTATAGAGATCGGCCGGTGGCCTTATCCAGTAATAGGCGTAACCGACATCAAAATAATCACTGTAATAATAAAGCGGTAAACGTTTGCGACCAAGCTGGACAGAGATCTCAGAGGTGACATGGTAGTTAAAATATAACCAGTCGACATCAGCACCCGCATCCGAAGCACCATTCACGACCACTTGTGTTACCAGGGAGAAATCATCTTTAAAATAGGATGAAAATTGCAGGCCAAGCGTGGAGTCGGGTGACAATGACCAGCCTTTATCATACAAGCCTGCTTTTGGATAATCCGCCAGAAACTCACTGCCTTCTGTCACTCTACCTGTGAATAATGAACCAAAGCCGTTTAATGTTACTTCAGCAACAACAGGTGAATTCAGTAACGCCGAGATAACAAAGACCGCAACGTTTTGAAACTTATAGTTATTTTTCTTTATATAGGCAGATAACATCCTATAAGTATAGGAAATTATTAGCATTTTTCTCGTTACAAAAGAAAATTTAAAAATATACGCTCAGCATAAAAACATTATCAAAATGGAGTAGAAACATATCTGGCAAGCCTCAGAACTGAGCGCAAAAAACCAGCATCAAATTATACAATCAAACAGGATTTAAGACAAAAAAAAACCCGATCATTTCTGATCGGGTTTTTCGTATTAAAGCCTGGCGGTGTCCTACTCTCACATGGGGAGACCCCACACTACCATCGGCGCTAAGCACTTGCACTTCCGAGTTCGAGATGGGATCAGGTGGTTCCTACTTGCTATTGCCGCCAGACAAACTGGTTGCTACTCAATGGGCTCAGACTCGATTGATCGTACGTCAGATCAAGTCGAGTCTGACCCCATTGAAACGCTGAACTCGAAAGCCAAAGT
>DAOVJH010000025.1 GCA_030673345.1 Pseudomonadota bacterium | reverse complement strand
GTGTCTTCATTGATCAAACCTGAATTAATGTTATTTTTATAACTGCCACTCACGGCATACCATAAACAATTCCCGCTGCTATCGTTTAACGCTGCCATATTCATTGACACCCAGGGCAGGTAACCGAGGCTATTCAAGTGTTGGTTGCCACACATACCATCTTGCACCCCTTCAGCCGTAAAACCAGTTATTTCTGTATGTGGGCACGGCAGGTATCCATATTCTCCCGGGGTACCTGAACCATTACCATCGGCATGCGTTACTGCATAATTGATCAACGCCTGTTTAGCCTGTTTTAAGGCAGTTCGGGTTTTCTCGAGATCATCCACTTTTATATCGACGACCGAGATCGACGAAAAATAATAAGCGGAAAGTGTTAAGGCGATAGTGATGACCAGAACCAGCAGGGCGATGCCCTCCTGTTTTTTATTAACAGGCTGTCTATCAATAATTCTCAACGACTTTACCTGTTTCTTTATCCCAGGTTTCTCCGGGTTTAAGATGCACATGCACGCCATCGAGTGTTACGCCTACTTTTTTATTTTTGCCGATATTGGACTGCTGGACTTTGATATCACCCACTCTGGGGCCATCCAGCGTATTCTTATTATTGACCCAGACAACATCTTTACCATCGCTACGGGTAACATAACCAGATACTTTCACTTTATTTGATTGCTGCATACCGACGCCCGGATTATTTCCTGAACGCACAGCATCGATCTGTGCGCGCTGTCCCTTATCTGTGAACAGCCGTTTCAGGTCGGTATCGTCATATTCTGCGTGTAAAACATTACTACAGAGTACAGCCAGCAGTCCGATAATAATTTTAATCTGCATTTATCCGCCCCTGTTTACTTTTGAGCCACGGAAGGTATACCAGCCTAACTCACAGTAGGCTTTCATCATGTTTTCAGAGTCGACCGTTTTTCTGTTCACCTTTTCGATATTACAGCTATCGACTGCGAACAGGCCATCTGCTTTGCCCAGGTCGTTTAACAGTGCGAACAGGTCACCTTCATGCGCCATCTTTATATCTAAAGTCATCACACTTTTGAATACATCGATGCCCCTGTATTCACGCTCCAGGTTTTGCTCTACCAGTGCTTCCTGTGAAGAGATACTGTATTTAACGGAAGGCATGCCGCGTTTTTTAGTCGTGTTCTGAATAGTTTCAAACCAGCTCAGCCTGTCTTCGGAACCGACTACGCCCTGGTTTACCAGTTTTAAAAAGTTGCTCTCAAACTCGTCGATGATCTGGTTTTTTTCGACAGAGGTATTGATCTTTGATTGCCATATACGCATCGCACGCTTTGCCGCCTGCTGGTCCTGGTAGACATCATCCATATAGATCTGTGATATCGTTACTACGATGAAACTAACCAGCAGCACCACTGTGAAAACACCGGATGCACGCATCAGAACAGGTGATATATTTTTAAACATGATCAGGTGCCTTCATCGTAATCTTTAATGAAAAAGCGCCAGATACTCCCTTGTTGCCACGTTTTGCGATATCAACCCCGGACTCTGTAGAGAACTTGCTCTCAGAGCGCAGGTCAACCGGCATCTTCAGGGTTTCGACATTTTCAACCCGCGGACTGGCTTTTAGTGATTCTATAATCTTCTGTATATTATTTATCGAGGCACGATAATTATTCTCAGGGATATCGATACGTCCGGTAATGATGGCATCATGTTTAACATATGGCTTACCGGTAAAGTTCGCATTTTTTACCCTTTTATTTTCTTCGTTGATATTTATCGCCTGCCATTCGATCTTGTCGATATACAGGTCACTCGCCTCATAACGGCTCAGGATCTCACTCAGGCTTATCAGGAAATCTAACGGTGATGTCGCGCTGTTAATCTTTATACGCTCGGCCAGCTCAACCGCTGAATTCATCACGCCTGCATTTTGAAAAACTTCTTCAAAATCTTCGAATTTTTTTGCATAGAGAGCCTTATAGCTTTTTTCTTCATCATTTAATAAACCGATAGACTTTTCATACTCGATAGCATCAGATATATTTGACTCTGTTAGCAGAACACCAGTGATGACGACCAGCAGACTTGCCGCGTACAATGCCGTCGCTACTAACTTGTCACGATATCGTTTGAAGCTACTAGCTTCACCATAATGACTGGTCATCAGGTTCTGCTGCACGCAGAACCAGGCAAAGATCCCATCTGAAAATTTTTCGCCCACACCCTTCAAGCCTAACTTTTTCTGCAGCTCGGCGATCGGGTGAATATTTACAGCCTGGCGTTCACTGGCTTTAAATGACTTCTGCAGGGAATTCAGCTGTTCGTCACTACCCAGGATATGCAGATTGATTACTTCATTTTTACCGACCATTCCCTGGGCGCGCAAAAAATCGATGGTACGGCTAACTTCAGGCGCTGCCAGCTCTCCTATACCCGAGATGTCATTAATATCCTGATTGATGATCGATTGCCGGCTAGAGATTAGCTTGCCGTCTCTGAATAATGTTTGCCGTACGTTACTATTTACCTGCTGGCTTACCAACAGCACCACATCGGCTGATGCTTTTATCGTTTTTAGCAGACTCTTGCTGACTAACGGCAGCGTCCATATACCGGATAACGGAACTTCACACTCATCCAGGATTGCTATCCACGGCCGTATCAGCTGCGGATTTGTCATCGCACCTAACAATATGATGTCATCTTTTCTGCCGCTTTTCTCTCGGCCGATAACCTCGCTGTAACAATAATCTTTACTCGAACGGTAAAACCGGTCTATCAATCGATTGATAACCGAGCCCCTATCCCTGCTGCCAACATGAGGAATTCTTTCATTTCTGAAATCCTCCTCGATCACATCGACAAGAAACTTACCGGGCAGGTTTTCAGTCTGCGACAGGTAGCTGCGGAATTTGTTCAGGCCCGTTTCGGTCGGCTCAAAGGAACTGGTGCCCACCAGCTGTTTGCCTTTCCAGTGCAGGACGCTCAAGCGATAACCTGTAAAATAGAATAGCCGTTTCATTATATTTTTACCCCTGCCACAGCATCATAGACAGGGCCAAGCACAGCCATCATTATCCACATCATTATGCCGCCGAGGACGACCGTCAATATGGGCAGAATCGTCGGCTCGATCTTATCGATCGATTCTTTTACTTCACGGTTATAAAAATAGCTGACGTTCAATAACGCATCATCCATGGCACCGGTATCTTCACCCACCTTCAACATCCGTACTATCATGGATGGAAAAACGCCGACTGCTTCAAAACTCTTACTGATGATCACGCCTTCTGAGATACTTTTCCGCGCTTTGTTGATCGAGTCCTCGAGCACGAGGTTGTCGACCATCTTCTCTGATATGTTCAATGCGTCGAGCACGGTTATGCCAGAGCTATACATCATGGCAAAATAGTTTGCGAATCGCGCCAGTTTTATCTTGGTCATCAATGGTCCAAAAATCCACAGCTTCAACTTTAAACCATCAAGAAAATATTTAAAATCGTAGTTATTCCTCGCGGCCGCCTTCAGAGCAAAATATAAAAGTACAGGCGTGCTGAATATGAGATACCAGTAACTAACAAATGCATCTGACACATCGATAAGTATCTGTGTATGCAATGGAATCTCTGAACCGATATTTTTTATGAAAGGCAACAGCTGCGGCATCAGGTACATCATGAGGAATGCCACCACCATCAAAACGATTACCGATACGATGATCGGGTAGATCATTATTTTCTTTGTCTGTGAAACCAGTTCATCCTGCCATCGGATGGTCTCAGCCAGGTCATTTAATACTTCGGCCAGCTGACCGGTCTCTTCACCGATACGCACCAGTGTCACGTAGACGTTATCAAATATCATCGGGTGTTCAGCCATCGCCAGAGACAGTGTTTTACCACCTTCGATATCATCGATGACCGTCTGCAGGACATCTGTAAAATGACTGTAATCGATGCTGTCACGGATATCTTTCAGACTATCGATAAGCGGTACGCCCGATTTTATCAACTGCTCGATATGAAAAGTAAAATTGATCAACTCTCTACGGCTGATCTTCTTACTGCTGAAAGCACTTCTTGCCGCCTTGCTCTGCTCCTTGTAGCTCAACAGGTCAAAACCCATACTGCCGAGACGCTTTTCGAGCTCCATAGGATTACTCGCAACCATCGTATCGTTACGTATCTTGCCTGCAGCATCGATTGTTCTGAATCTATAGTCTGGCACTGTTCTGTTACCTATCTCACATCAATCGCTGTGTCAGGTCGATGACCCTTGACACTTCCGTAAGTGACGTCTTACCTTCGAGAACACAACGGATAGCATCATCCGCCAGTGTCATATAACCTGTTGACTTCGCTGTTGCTTTCAGCTCACCGAGCGTTGCACGCTTTGCGATCTGCTCATCCAGTTCGTTATTGATGCGCAATGCTTCGATGATCGCGACACGTCCACGGTAACCCGTGTTCTCACATTTCTCACAGCCCTTCGCTTCGTAGATCGAGTGTTTTGAAGCTTCGACTTCCAGTCCGAGCAATTTACTTTCGATCTCATCAGGATCACTTTTTTGTTTACAGTGCGGGCATAGCAATCGGATCAAGCGCTGGCTGATCACACCGATGATATTACCCGTCATGATATCGGGCAGTACACCTATATCTAACAGCCGCGGAAAGGTGCCGATGGCGGAGTTGGTATGTAATGTCGACAACACCTGGTGGCCTGTCATGGCAGCACGGAACGCCATATCCGCCGTATCTTCATCACGGATCTCACCGACCAGTATGATATCCGGATCCTGTCGCATCATGGAACGGATACCGTTTGCAAAATCCATCCTCGCGACTTCATTTACCGATGTCTGCCTGATCATATCCATCGGATATTCGACCGGGTCTTCCAGTGTCATGATGTTTACCTGTTCAGACTTTACGTAATTCAACAACGAATACAGTGTGGTCGTCTTACCGCTGCCGGTAGGACCGGTTACCAGGATGATGCCTTCCGGTCTGGCCATCATCATCTTAAGTTCATTCAATGTATCTTCATGGATGCCAAGATCATCCATCGGCACGATGCCTTTTGCACGATCCAGTACACGTAATACGATGTTCTCACCATGTGTCGTCGGCTGGGCTGAAACACGGAAATCGACCCTGTGCCCCTGTACCTGCAGACTCAATCGTCCATCCTGTGGGATACGTGTCTCTGCGATATTCATCAGGCACATGACCTTCAGTCTAACCACGATGGCTGACCAGTAGTCTTTATGCAGACTGCGAATCTGCCGCAATACTCCATCGACACGGTAGCGCAACCGTAAAAAACCTTCTTCTGGTTCGAAGTGGATGTCAGAGGCCTCACGTTTTACTGCATCTGCCAGGATCGCATCGACCAGCCTTACCAATGGCTGGCTATATTCATCTTCTGTCGCATCCAGGCTGCGATAATCGATCTCGCCGGTTTCGATCTCGTGCAGGATGCCATCGACTGACAGCTCGTAACCATAAAACTGGTCGATTGCTTTTTTGATCTCACCTTCACCAGCAACCATCGGTTCCAGTTCGATCTTACGTCCGACCAGTGCATGAACGCGATCGAGTACCATCAGGTCTGACACGTTCTTCATCGCGATCTTTAAACGCTGTTCTTCATCATCAAAGCTGACAGGCACGATGATGTAACGCTCAGCGATCTCTTTTTCGATCAGGTCCAATGCAACCATATCAGGGATAACTTTAGACAGGTCGACACTGGCTATACCCAGTACCTGGCTTAACACGTCACGCATGATCGATTCAGATACAAAACCTAAACCGACGAGCACCTCACCCAGTAAGCGGTCGTTTTTCTTTTGCTCAGTCAATGCGATATCGAGTTGGTCAATCGTAACCAGACCCTTCTCGATCAGTTGCTGACCGAGCATCTCTTTCAAATCAATAGCCGTAGGCGCATTCATCTATCTATATTCCGGATAATTCATCTATTCGTTTTTGTACAGCTTCACGTGAAAACGCAACCTGTTTATTTCCAGATTTTTTCAGGCAGTCACGATAAAAAGTAGCCGCCTGTTTATGTTTTCCCAGCTGGTCCATACTTACTGCCAGGTTAAAGATATAATCTGCATTCTCATGATCATGCTGCCAGGCATTGAAGTATGACTGCTGCGCCTGCTTCCACTTTTCCTGTTGTGCATATAAATTTCCTAACGCGAAGTTCAGGTGGGCATCATCCTGATTTTTTTGCAGCATGCTTAATAGATATTTTTCATCTGCTTCTACAGGAACTTCATTGTCTCGCAGACTTGCCAGGGCTGCAATCGCGATCGGATCACGCGGGTCAAGCTTTAGCAGCGTGATATAAATATCTTTTGCCATGGCTTTATTTTTTTCGACGATAGCTATCGCGCCAAGACCGAGCAGCGCATCGCGATTGTTACCCTCTACAGTCAGTACTTCTTTATATAATTTACTGGCCTGATCATAGCGTGCATCTTCATAAGCTGACCACGCTTCTTCAAGTCTCACAGCGACAGGGTCAACTTTGTTTGTTTTTTGAAAGGACACTGTCGATGAAACTGTACCGGTGGCTCCAGCATTACTGGCTGCAGTCACCGGACGGCGGACAGCCTTTCGCATCTCCCTCTCTTCCGCCATTTGTTTTTTTGCATACTGGACCTTGTCATCAAGGCCAGAATCGCCAACCAGATTTCGGATGATCTCTGACTTATCAGGCGTACTTTCTTTATTGGTTTTTAATCTCATCGACTGCATGGCTATCTGATGCTTGCGCTCAAGCACAGCGATCTCCTCCTGCATATCCATATAATAATAAAATCCACCCGACACCAGGATAGCCAGGCTGAGCAGCAGTACACTGCCCAGCAACAGCCGCCTGTCCCTCTTTGCATCATGATTTGTTTTGTAGATGAGCATCGACAACGCCTCGTCAGACACGGTGTAATTTCCTGCATCTGGATCTTTTCGGCTTTTCTTCTGGTCCAGTGTCACTTCATCTGCCTCAGAACTGACACTTTCTATTTCCAGTACAGGGGCCGTCTCTTCAGCTTTTACTGTTTCGGTAACAGGCTCGATGCTATCTAGTGTTAACTCTTCTGCTCTCTGCTCGACGTTTTTGGGCAGCTCTGCAGCAACATCGTCTGTAACCTTCTGCGCGATTTCTGTTGCTGGTGGACTGGCAATGGTTTCAGCTGCCGCGTCTGTATTCGGGGCCGCCTCGGCAGGGGAGTCTGTTACAGGCGCTGGCTCATGCGAACTGCCCTGAGACACTTTTTGCTTGTCATCAGCAGCTTTCTTAAGGGCATCTAGTAATAAACTCATGATTGTTACCTGATGCAGCCTACTGATCAGCAAGTTTTTCCGATGTTTCCTTGCGAATATCTTCTAACAAATATTTTTTATAATCAGCTAGATCTCCGTCGAGACTGGCGTGCTCGACAACAACTGGACGAATAAAAATGACCAGCTCAGATTTAACAAACTTTTCTTCAGTGTAAGAAAATAAAGCACCTAACAGAGGAATACTGGATAAGATCGGTACGCCGCGATCTTCCTTATTGATCTGATCCTGCATCAAACCACCGATAACAGCTGTTTCGCTATTATTAACTTTCAGCATGGTCTCGATCTCGCGCACCTGTATCACAGGTATCTTGCTGATAACACCCTGTTCGGCAAGAAGCGGGTTCGGGTCATCGACAAAATCTATGATCCTTGAGATGGTCGGCCGTATATTTAATGTCACCGTTTCTTCTTCATCGATATAAGGTGTCACCGCCATCACGATACCGACTGGCACCGTATTTACGGTGGTTTCAACGGTCGTGATAGCATTGGTATTCGCGTTGCCGGGTACAACATTTACATCAAGATTAAAATACACTTCATTGTCGACAACTTTTAAGATCGCTGTTTGATTATTCAAGGTCATCACTTTTGGACTTGATAACACTTTGACATCACCAAACGTTTCCAGTGCTTTTAACGTTATATTCAATGGATTGCCATTGATGGTGCCTGCCGTTGCCAGCTGGAAGAAAGGCGAAGAACCCAGGTTGCCACCGATAACATCCTGTACGCCGCCTTTGGTCATAACCGTATTGCCGCCTACTGTCGCTGTCTGACTGACAATAGACCAGTCGATTCCGGCCTGGTAGTTATCGCTCAGCTGTACTTCTGCAATGGTTGCCTCGATCAGCACCTGTCGCTGCGCGCTGCCAACGACCTGATCGATAAACTTCTTCACCATCTTATGCTGTTTTGAAGTCGCACGGACTGCGATGATACCGCTCTCTCGATTAACGATGATGTTATTGCCGGTCGTCAGCCTGGTACCTGAGGTGGATTTTATTTCCTGCTCCAGGATGCCGCCGATATTTAACGTCATCGTGGTCCAGAATTCATTGATGCTCTCATTTTCTATCTCAGAATTCGCCTTATTATCTCCAGCACTGGCTCCACCGCCAGCACCAGCAGCCTGCGTACCTGACGAGGTAGCACCTATCTCGGTGGATACGCTGACCTTGCCGCCGCTCTCACGGCTGATATTAAGATAATTGACACTGTATACATGCAGATAAGGTTTGTCCGCTTTTACTTTTATCGTTCCATCTTCAAGCGCATAGGTGATGTCGGTCTGCGACTCGATACGCTCGAGAATTTTTGGCAGGGTCTGGTCGATCGCATTCATCGTGATCTTGCCTGATATACCGCTTTCGATATCAAGATTTAAATCAGCATCCCTCGCCATCGAAAACAGCAGTTCACGGATGGGCACCTGGTTTACAACAACCGTGTAAGTCTCCAGCTTCTCACGCTGACCCGGACGTGGCAGTGCCGGCACCTGCATAACCGGTTGCGGGATCAACGCCGCAGCCGCCGCTTCTGACTCAGACGCAGATTTGATATGCCCTTCAGAAATCGTAGGCGGATTCGTTGCGCCACAGGCGACGATGCCCGCTGCAAACAATACTGAAAGGCTACTTTGTATGAGTCGATTTTTTATGTTCTTTGTTATCATCGTTTGATCAGTTGACGTAAACAACCAGTCCCAAATTTATTATTATTTCAGCCCGTTGAAACAGCAGCCTTTATCGGGCAGCTTCTTTTTTCAAGGCACTTACACGACGCAGATAAGGGCCACTGGCCTTCAGCTTAGAAGGCAGTTCACCCAACTTTTTGATAGCATTGTCCTGCGTTGCAAAGTCACTATATAAAACGCTATACCAGGCACGTCCATTTATTACTGTTTCATAGATGTAAATCTCTGTAAAATCAAGTGTTTCAGGCACATCTTCCAGAAACGCCTCGACTTTATCTGCATCACTTGTGCGCGCCATAAATAATTGAATACTATAATGACTAACCGCCGCATCGGCTAACCACTGCTGCGTCCGCTCGATACGTTTATCGATATTTGCAGATACCACCGGTTGCGGCACTGCTGCCGGGCTCGTTTCAGGCTGTTCTGATGCAGGCTGCACTGCCACAGATTGTTGCTCTGGCGGCAACACCACGGCCTGTTTTCCAGTATTTTGTTTTCCGATATAGATGCCCACTATTAGAACACCAACGATCAGCAGTATTGCAGCCGAAGCAAGAATTATCTTTTTGCCGTAAAACCCTTTTTTAAATTCACTGTCCTTCGCAGCTGATTTAACATGCGATGAAGTAACGGTATGGCTACCCTCAGAAAAGGCGGCCAGCATCGATTTATCCGCAAGGATATTGATGCGCCGGGTCAAACCGTCAGAATATTTTTTTACGACGCTTGCTGTTTTTTTGTTGAAAACATCAGGCCCGGTATAACCAACGGCACGCAAGCGAAAATTCAGATACTGCAGGGTATCATCCGGTGGAAACGGTGACAGGTTAAAACTGTGTGTGATGCGCTCTTTCAGCTGGCGTATCTGTGGCAGTGACAGCTTCTCATCCAGCTCAGGCTGCCCGAACAACACCATCTGTAATAATTTATTCTGGTCTGTCTCCAGGTTGCTCAACAGGCGTATCTCTTCGAGCGTTTCGATCGGCATGCTCTGCGCTTCTTCAACAAACAGCACGACC
>DAOVJH010000347.1 GCA_030673345.1 Pseudomonadota bacterium | reverse complement strand
GTCAATGTTGCCAGGCGTAATTCCTTTTCGATACTGGCACGAGAGACGATCGAGATGCCCATACCCGCTTCCACTGCACCTTTGATCGCTTCCGGGCTGCTCAATTCAAAACAGACATTCAGTATACTGTCCGGATTCTGCTGTTCGACATAATTGGTGATCGCTTCCTGTGTTCCTGAGCCGCTCTCACGGCAGATGAATGGGTGACTCAGGATATCCTTTACCTGCAGGGTCGATTCCTTCGCCAGCACATGGCTGTTGGGCATGATTACCACGAGCTGGTCGACACGGCATTGTTCAACGATCAGGTTCTTATTATTCACCGAACCTTCAACGATCGCCAGATCAACCACGTTATTTTCGACCATAGCGATAATGTCTTCAGAATTAGACTCTTTCAAGCTGATGTTCACATCAGGGTATTTGGCCTTAAACTCACCGATCAACAATGGCAGCATGTACTCAGCGATGGTGGTACTGGCGCCGAGAGAGACGCCACCGCTGACGTCACCGGTCATCTCGGTGATGCTGTGAGTCATATCGTCATACAGCTTGAGTATGCGGTCAGCATACATATAGACCTGCTTGCCCGCCTCGGTCAGCGTCACCTTGTTATGGGTGCGGTCGAACAGGCGGGTATTAAACTGGTCTTCCAGCTGGCGGATCTGAAAGGTCACCGCTGGCTGCGTCATATGCAGCTGCTCACCTGCTTTGGTAAAGTTAAGCAGGCGCGCTACGGTATGGAAAATTTTTAATCGACGATCAGCCATAATTTTTTGTTCGATATCTGAATAACAGAAAACAATATTTGTTAACCAGATACCGCATCAACATTGCTTTTATATAGATTTGCGACTATTTTAACATCACAGGCTAGCCAATGGGTAAATACAAATAATGTGCAATTTCAGATTCCTCACCAGTATACTTTTAGCAACATCCTGCTTATTAGCGCAGTCAGCATCCTATGCGGGCGTTTATAAATGGATCGATGATAACGGCCAGATACATTATGGTGAAAAGCCGGGAAATACTGATGCCGAACGCATGACTATCCGCCAGAACGAAACCACGAAACCGCGCGCCGTCGACAAACCTGAAAAGGGCGCGGATGAATCCGACAAAAAACAAGCAGAGCAGCAAGGTGAACCGGAAATAGTACCGCCGTCCAAAAAAGAAAAGCGCAAGTTATGTAACGAAGCCAGAAGTGACCTTGCCGCGATAAACAACCGGGGTCGCCTGCGTGAGATCAATGAAAAAGGCGAGTACAGCTACCTTTCCGAGAAGCAGCGCCAGCAACGGATAAGCGCCGCGAAGAAGAAACAGCGCGAATTTTGCCGTTAATACGAACACGCTTATGCCACTATTAGAACTAACGACCAATACCGCCATCAGCAACTGCCAGGAGGTCGCCCAGCAGGCATCAAAACTGACTGCTGAGATCCTGGGCAAACCTGAAAGTTATGTCATGGTAAAGGTCAAACCCGAACAAACGCTGATATTTTCGGGTACCGCTGAACCGGCCGCTCACGTCAAATTAAAAAGCCTTGGCTTGCCTGAAAATAGCACGGCTGACTTCTCTGCAAAATTATGCGACTTTATTAATACAACGCTCGGTATCGACAGTGCACGTGTCTATATAGAGTTTGCCGGTCCGGAACGCCACATGTGGGGCTGGGACAAAAAGACATTTTAGCTAAAATCTTCCGTCAAAAATAATAGTTATAGTCCAGGATCCAGTCTTCATCATCATAAAAGTCATACTGCGTACGCCGGTATGAAGCCCGCACGGCATGATTGACCTGCAGGTTATATTGCCACTGCATCAGGGTAACGTTTCTATCGAGCTCAAAACCCGCCGCCGCATCTGCCGCTTCATAACTCAACAAAAACCGGCTTGCCCCAAGGTCAATGTGAACACCGGCCTGCAGTCCCAGCAGTAAACTGTAACCTTTACCATAAGCCGAAGACAGGTTCCACTCCCCGACCAGTAAAGCATAGGATGTTACTGCCTGCTGCCGGTAACTAAAACCAACGCCGCCGCGGCTGATAAAATTTCTTACCGATTGCAGCTGGCTTATCTGGGTGCGATCAAACCTGAAATCAAACATCCATGACACCGGTTTTCGCCAACGCCGCAACGGGCTTAATGACGTCACATTAAAAAGACTCAAACTCTCCAGGCGGAGATTGTCGTCAAACCCTTTTAAGCGTACATCAAAAACATTGATGGTCGCGCCATCGACAAAACCTTGCGGCGCATCCAGCAGATCATGAAATGCCGTCCGAAAACGAAGGTCGATATACCGACGATTGTTCTGTTCACCGTAACCCAGAGAAACCCGTGCTGATTCATGTCCTTTTTCCGGTGAAAATTTTTCTTGCCCGATGGCTGTTTTTTCAGATGGGGACGATGGCGGCAGCTCATTGATCAACTGCAATATCGCCTGCGCTTTTGGTGAAGCAGACTTGCCAGCAAACTGTAAAACATTATAACTCTGTTGTAGTGCGACACGTTTTTCATCGTCCGAAGCTAAACCTTGCAGCGCATCATTTAAACTATTTTTTTCACCTGGCATATCTTCTGAAACGATCGCCAGCACTACGTCTGAGCGCCCATCAGTTTCGCTATAAAAAAAGTCATCGATCTGTGTTGCCAGCGAAGGACGAAACGTTCGTGACAGCACTAACCCTGCATCATCG
>DAOVJH010000067.1 GCA_030673345.1 Pseudomonadota bacterium | reverse complement strand
TAACCGACATTGCCGTATAATAGCTGCCGCCCTTCGTTTAATACCAGCGTCGGACTGCCTGGCACTTTATAATTATTTCTGGCTTCATCGTCTGCATGCAGTGCAGCATGCGCCTGGCCAGAGTCGATCAATTCATGGACCTTCGGTAACGACAGCGCCAGTTTTTCTGCAATCTCATTCTGTACACAGCGCCGCGCGATATCTTTTCCTTCTCGAAAAAAAACATCACGGAATAGCCAGATCGCCTGTTCGAAGCAATTTCTGCCATCATATTCAGCTAACGGTGCATTATCGATTTCACCTTTGCCCACTAATAACTGTATCGCTTTTAGATAGAGATGTGCGGATATAGATGACTCGGGGGCAACACCTGTCCACAGCTCTGGCGAGATAGAGATGTGCGGCCAGTTTTCAGAAACTTCCTGCAGGTGTGCATTAAAACCCTGCAAGCCGCCTTCATCTTTCCAGACATCGATAACATGCTGTTTACCTGCACCAAAGATGGGGACAAAACGATATTCGATCTCTATCTCATCAGCAAAGTCACGTTTTAGTTCATCCATTCTGATCTGGCCACTGTAGGCCCAGATACATAATACATCGCTAAAATATTCTATCTTTATAGTCACTTAAACCGGACCCTCTTCAGTTATTCTCTTCATCGTCCAAACCCTTACTTTTCCAGAGCAGAAATACTGCCGGAATAACCACCAGTGTCAAGATGGTTGCACTGACCATGCCGCCGACCATCGGTGCAGCGATTCGCCGCATCACCTCGGAGCCGGTACCGCCGCCGAGCATGATGGGTAAAAGGCCGGCGATGATAGCGGCAACAGTCATCATGATCGGTCGCACCCTTAAAAGCGCGCCATCGATGACTGCAGAACGTACTTCTCTCACTGTCAGCCTGGTGCCAGCTTTATCTACCTCACTCTGGTGCTGTTGCAACGCCTGATTTAAATAAACCAGCATAATAACACCGATTTCCACGGCGACTCCCGATAAGGCAATAAAACCAACACCAACGGCAACAGACATATTGTAATCAAGTAAATACAATAACCAGAAGCCACCGACCAGCGCCATAGGCAAGGTGCCCATAATAATTGCCACTTCAGTCAAATTGCGAAAGTTCATGTATAACAGCAACACGATGATAACCAATGTTACCGGTACCACCGTGGTTAAACGTTCCACCGCGCGAACCATGAATTCATACTGGCCTGACCATGAGATCGAATAACCCGGTGGTAGTTTGATCTTGTCAGCGACGGTTTGCTGGGCATCCTGAACATAAGAGCCCAGGTCGCGTCCTTCGATATCGATATAGATCCAGCCATTAAGACGTGCGTTCTCGGTTTTAATCATTCCCGGTCCGTTGTTGATACGGATATCTGCGACTTCTGCCAGTGGTATACGCGCACCAGCAGGGGTAACAACCGGCAGGTTACGCAATTTTTCCAATGAATCACGCACATCCCGCGGATAACGCACATTAATCGGATAACGCTCAAGTCCTTCCACCGTCATACCAACGCGCATGCCACCCAATGCAGTTTTTACCACTTCCTGAACGTCAGCAATATTAAGTGCAAAACGTGCTGCTTCACGACGTTTGATATCCACAGTGACATAACGCCCGCCTGCCACACGCTCCGCATAAACAGAGATTGTTCCCGGGACATCATTGAGTACTTTTTCAATATCTTTACCGATATCCTCGATCACCGTCAGATCAGGGCCCGCAACTTTTATACCGACTGGTGTTTTAATGCCGGTCGCCAGCATGTCGATACGATTTTTAATAGGCATCACCCAGGCATTGGTTAACCCCGGGAACTGGATTAACTGGTTCAGCTCCATCTTAAGCTTATCCATGGTCATACCTTCTCGCCATTCATCATGCGGCTTGAGAAGAATAGTGGTTTCTATCATGGTTAACGGCGCGGGATCGGTGGCAGTCTCAGCACGGCCAACCTTACCAAATACGCGTTTAACTTCCGGCACTGTTTTAATCAATTTATTTGTCTGTTGTAACAGTTCCTGCGCTTTACCAATGGATACCGCAGGAAATGTACTTGGCATATACAATAAGTCACCTTCATCCAGGTCAGGCATAAACTCTGAACCCAGTTGTGTCAGTGGCCAGATACCTGCTACAACGATTAACAAGGTTACTGTCAATACAGCTTTCGGTGAGTGAAGAACCAGATTAATGAACGGTTTATAAGCCGCTATCAACACTCGATTAATCGGATTTTTATGTTCGGGTGTTACGTGACCACGAATAAAATACCCCATCAATACAGGCACCAGCGTTATCGAAAGCAAGGCAGCACCGGCCATAGCAAATGTTTTAGTAAATGCCAGCGGCGCAAACATACGGCCCTCCTGTGCTTCCAGGGTAAATACTGGCAGGAAACTTAAAGTAATAATGAGCAGTGAGAAGAAAAGAGGCGGACCGACTTCTTGCGCGGCTTCACGCATTACCTGCCAACGATTCTCATCTGTCACCTCTGTATGTTCCATATGTTTATGCACGTTTTCTATCATTACGATGGCTGCATCCACCATGGCACCGATGGCAATGGCAATTCCGCCAAGAGACATAATATTGGCATTGATACCTAAACGGTCCATGACGATAAACGCAATCAATATTCCAACCGGTAGCGAAAGTATGATGACCAGTGCAGACCGTAAGTGAAATAGAAATAATGCACACACTAGTGCAACCACAATAAATTCTTCCAGCAGTTTCATGTTAAGCGTGTCTACGGCTCGATTTATTAATGCCGAACGGTCATAGGTTTCAATGATCTCAACACCCTCGGGTAAACTTCGTGCAAGCTCTTTGAGTTTTGCTTTGGCGCCATTGATAGTGGTTAAGGCATTTTCACCAAAACGCATAACAACAACACCGCCAACCACCTCACCTTCACCATCAAGCTCTGCAATGCCGCGCCGAAGTTGCGGGCCTAAACGAACTTGCGCAACATCTTTTAACAGTATCGGCGTTCCCTGTTCGTTCACACCCAGCGGGATATTTTTAAGGTCTTCAAGTTCATCGATGTAACCAGTGGCGCGCACCATATATTCTGCTTCGGCCATTTCTATAACAGAACCACCAGTTTCCTGATTGCCACGTTGTATTGCTTGTCTGATTTTTGATAGCGGCAAGTTGTAAGCACGTAAACTATCAGGATCAAGTACCACCTGGTATTGTTTAACCATACCGCCGATGGTCACCACTTCAGAAACACCCGGTACAGTTTGCAGTTCATATTTTAAAAACCAGTCCTGCAAACTACGAAGCTGTGACAGATCCTGTGTACCACTGCGATCAACCAGCGCGTATTCATACACCCAACCGACACCGGTGGCATCCGGTCCTAGCTCAGGTCGTGCGTTTGCTGGCAGTTTGCTTGCTACCTGGCTTAAATATTCGAGCACACGAGATCGCGCCCAGTACAGATCGGTACCGTCTTCGAAGATAACGTAGACATAGGAGTCACCAAAAAAAGAGTAACCACGTACGTTAACGGCTTTCGGCACTGATAACATCGCCGTCGTCAATGGGTAGGTAACCTGATCCTCTACCACTTGCGGTGCCTGACCGGCATAACTGGTTTTGATGATAACCTGCACATCGGATAGATCAGGCAACGCATCCAGTGGTGTTTGTTTAACAGAATAGATACCCAAACCGACCAGGATGAAAGTCAGCATCAACACCATAAAGCGATTATCGATCGACCAGTCAATGATTTTTTCGATCATGATTACTGCTCCTTGTCGCTCATATTGCTGTCTTTCATCACAGCGCCTTTCATCGCATCATCTGTCATCCGTACGATACTGCCGCGCATGCTTGCTTCAGAATCGATCAGGAACTGGCCCGATGTTACAACCACGTCATCTTCATTGACGCCCTTAAGTATCTCTACATAATTACCACTCTCGATACCGGCCGTTACCTGCCGCGCTTCAAACTTGCCCATTCCCAAAGAAATGATGACACGCTCCTCTCTACCCGTTCTGATTAGACCTTCGAGCGGGATCACGATCGTGTTTTCTTTTGCTCCGCCAAATATCTTCACGTTAGCATACATATTAGGTTTTAAACGTTCGCCCGGATTATCAAAACGCAACCGGACTTTTAAGGTACGCGTCTTAGGATCAAGACTTGGATAGATGTATTCAACTTCTCCGCGCCATAACTTACCGGGGATATATGACAGCCTGACTTCCGCCTCCTGACCAACCTCTACCCATTGAGACTGACGTTCAAACACTTCCGCCAACAACCAGACACTAGACAGGTCACCCAGTGTCACGACTTTTTGCGATGGTTTCACAAACATGCCTTCACGTACCGGCAAATCGGAGACAACACCATCCTGGGGGGCATATATCGAAATACGTTGCTTAACTTTCTTCGTTTTTTGAAGTTTTTTAATCTGCGAGCTCGAAATGCCTAAAGCCGCCAGTCGCTCTTTTGTTGCTCTTATCAACCCTTCGTTGCCAGTAGACAATGCCGTAACCAGTTCTTGCTGCGCATTGACTAACTTGGGCGAATAGACATCAAACAGGAAATCACCTTTTTTGACGCGCTCACCTTCCGATTGAATCGCCAGTTTTTCGATCCAGCCTTCAGTGCGTAAATGGATATGGCTGACCTTTGATTCGTCATAATCGACGTAACCCACGGTATCGATACCGCGCCATAACCGCGTCAGTTCAGCCGCAGATGTTCTGACACCCAGGTTCTGTACTACGGTAGGTGAGATGCTGACCGTACTGCCTTCTTCAGCACCAACATAAAATGGAATCAGCTCCATGCCCATCGGCGACTTCCCGGGTTTATCTCGACGATAGTTAGCATCCATCGGAGCCACCCAATATAAAATTTCTTTCTCTTCATCAGCAACTGCCACTGTAGCGCTGGAAAAATATAATGTGTTAGCAAGCAATATAACTGTCGACAGAGTAATCAGATTATTAACTTTCATTTTTAGCACCTTCATTTGCCGCATTATTAATATCACCAGTGATGTAGAGCAATCTTGCCTGTGCAGCTGCACGATCAACACGCACCCGCAGATCTTCGAGACGAACATCCAACTCGGTTATCTGCGCACGCATCAAGGTATTAAACTCTGAGACGCCACTTTGATAGGCTTTTAGTGACGCCTTCGAATTGTTTTTTGCCGCTGTAAGCAAACTATTTTTATATAGCTGCTCACGTTCTCCTAAACGTAACCATCGGTGCTGGTTCTTTTCATATAGCTGTTTTAGTTTTCTCAGCTGGTCGTCTTTGGCATAACGCGCAGCTGAAGTCTTGCTCTGGTTCGAAGAAACGGTTTTATCCTGACGGTTAGCGGTAAACAGCGGGATATCAAGACTGACCATCGCCGTTGCGAAATCAGTTCTTTCAGAACCATCAGGATTATTACCAGAGCGGAAACCATAGTCCAGCAACAGGCTCCAGCCTGGTTTGTATTCCTGCCGCGCCATCTCAGTCATCTGTTTACTGGCATTTACTTTAGCGTTCTCTGCCTGTATCAACGGGTGTGATGGGATGAGCTGATTGAGGTCAACCTGTTGCGGCAGTTCCGGCAGCTCGGGAAACTCTGAACTGAGGCTGTTCCATGCGATATCACCAATCCACTGCCCCAGTATCGCCCGGTAACTTTCTTCTCTTGCCTGTATCTTTGTAGAACGGTCATCAAGCCGAGCCAGTTCCAGGCCTGCAAGTACGACATCCTGCTGATTGACACGGCCAGCCGCATAGTTGGACTCTGTTATCTTTACCAGCTCGGAAAATAATTTACGGGTCTCCCTGATGATCTGATAGGCCGTGATCTCATAATATAAATTCAGATAAGTCTCACGGACATCTCTTATGATCTTCAACTGCGCATCGTCAGCCATCGACAGCGCAGCACGTGATAGATACTGTGACTGTTTCTGTTTGATAGAAAGCACATCACCACGCGGGAAATTTTGCTGCACACCGACTTTTACCTGCGTCATCTGCTCCTGCTCAAGATCAAAAGTATCGACTGGCACATTGACTGCACCCAGGCGTAATTTAGGATCCGGCAAGCTATCATCAGCGACAGAGGCATCGACAAATGACAGTGAGGTTGCCCTGAAACTTTCTATCATCGGGTCGGACTGAATCGCCAACTGTTCAGCCTGTTTTAGATCAAACGCATAAATATCGCTCATGAACAGCATTAAAACTGCTGACACTAAGGGCTTGAAAGAACGTTTTAAATTTTTAGACTCTCTATTATTAGAATCTATGCTTTTAAATATTGAGTGACACATGGCCATCTCCATAGTGAGTAAAACGGTCATACGACAGTACGGTACCATCGCGCAACCAGAAAAAAAATTTACTTTTTAACTATGGAAGTTTGCGGGGGGACGTGAAGGCGGCGTCAGTTCTCTAAACAGGATTTTTGAAGAAAGTGAAACAGATTTTAAACTGGCTTTATAAACAGGTGCGTAGGATATTTCCTGTAAAACAAGCGAGACATTGACGCCCAGATCACAGGCATCTGAACAATTGAAACTGAGATCATCACAACAGCTGTGTTGATTCATTTCTGATGACATCGAACCAGTAGAATGCATGGCTGACATATCATGTGCCATCTCACCAAAAACAGGCATTTCCATATTAGCTGTAGAACCATCCATTTCAGCCATATCACAATGGGCCGCAATAGCCCCACGCAACGGTGCAATCATCAATAATATGATGAGCACGTAATGCAGCAGTTTGTGGCGATTTACATTCACAGGTTAATAATAGCTGTTTTTCGTTATGAATCAATAGTTTTAATTATGTAAAAACTTAGTCAGAAGCATTTATGAGAAGTTCACTATCGGTACGATAGTTTGTATGCCTCTACGAGAATCGCGGAACAAGTTTCCGCTCCTACAGGTGGATTGTCTTTGTAGGAGCGGAAACTTGTTCCGCGATCTCTTTTTGATTAACCAAACGGGTGATTCAAAACGATGGTCTCATCACGTTCTGGACCGGTAGAAACGATATCAACAGGTACGCCGACCATCTCTTCCAGGCGCTTCAGATAATTTTTAGCATTTTCCGGCAGATCATCCAGGCTTTTGGCGCCGACAGTTGATTCGCTCCAGCCTGGTATCGATTCATAGACCGGCTCACATAGTTCGATAGCATCAGCACCTAATGGCGGCATGTGCAGGTTTTCACCC
>DAOVJH010000102.1 GCA_030673345.1 Pseudomonadota bacterium | reverse complement strand
TTTAATCTATTGTGGCAAAAATAAAAAAGAATGCAAGTATTTTTTTATATTTTTTATATAGATACATCACTTTCCTATAGTCAAAAGTCAGAAAAGACCTGTAACATCAATTTTTTACCTTTGTCTGTCAGTGCAGAAATATCTAGATTTCTTCCTTCGTTATGATGACTGAATTCACAGATCCAGTCAGCTGGCGGCAAAAACCCCTCTGCTTTTTCTGGCCACTCAACCAAACAGATATCATTAAAATAATCTCGTGCACCCGTAAATTCCAGCTCTTCAGGATCCGACAATCGGTACAGGTCAAAGTGGTAACACATGCGCTCATGACTGATCGGATATGGCTCTACCAGGGTATACGTCGGGCTTTTTACCACGCCATCATAACCACTGGCCTGAATAAATCCCCGGGCGAACGTTGTTTTGCCTACACCAAGATCACCTTTTAACAGCATGATAAAAGACTGACTTTTCAGTTCAGTAGCAGCTTTCGCCACGGCTTGCGCCAGGGCTATCTGCTGCGACTCATCGGCTAAAAAACACTGCCGAAGCACTGGCTCACTATTCATTTCGTTCATAATTCATCTGATCTTTCTACTGCAAAACCTCTGGCAGCGCATCGACCAGGTCTGACGCCAGTAAACCACGTGTTTTACCGTTTGTGAATGCTCGCGCAGCTGATGCATGTAAACAGACTGCCAACTCAGCTGCATCGCGTACATTTATACCCTGGGCCATCAGGGCGATAACGATACCGCTTAATACATCACCCATCCCCGGCGCAGCCATTGCTGCATTTCCAGAAGCACAGACTTTTACCGTCTCACCATCAAAGATCAATGTGCCAGAACCTTTCAGGATAACGACACGGACTTCTTCAGTATCAAATAGACCATGCAACTTTCTTACCGCATCAAAACGATTTTTCTGGATATCCGCACTGCTTAATGCTGTTTCGGTCGATAACAAACGGGCAGCCTCACCCGGATGCGGTGTAATCACCAGACAGGATTTAATAGTCACTTCATGCCTGGCGATTAAATTTAATGCATCAGCATCGATCAAGACAGGTTTATCCAACCCGGTACAATGAACTAACAACGCCAGTGCCCAGTCATCCTGCCCCAGTCCCATACCAATTGCTATATGCGTTATGCTTTTGATTAGTGAGTCAGTAAACACTTCTTTAAAAGCGTTTATATCACACGTTTTAACCATGGCTTCAGGCACAGCTGAAGTAATGGCTTCTAAATTTGAAGCCACGGTAATTACCGTAACCAAACCTGCGCCCGCGCGTAATGCCGCTTTTGCTGCCAGTATAACGGCACCAGGCATCCCGGTATTACCGCCAACGATTAAAACATGACCAAAATTTCCTTTATTTGATGAAGATTTTCGTTTTGGCAATAAAGAATAATCGACTGATTTAATTAATCGAGCATCAGCTTCAACATGCGAATACACAGCCTCTGGCAGCGCAAGATCATCAAAAACAATTTCACCACAGACATCTTTTCCCTGTGCGGTAAAAAGCCCCTGCTTCAAACCAATAAAACACACCGTATGATCAGCTTCAACGGCACTGCCGGCGATGGCACCCGTGTTAGCGATCAAACCTGATGGCACATCAACAGCGATAACAGGCTTGTTTGATCGATTAACCGCATTGATCCAGTCCGCCCACTCGGCAGAGACTTCACGTGTGAGTCCGGTACCTAATAAGGCATCGATAATAATATCTGCCTCACCGATCAAAGATTTATCAGCAACAGTATTCTCAGCGACACTCAGCCAGTCCTGGTAAGCAAGCTGCGCTTCATTTTTTAACGCTGCAGGATCGATCAAACTGATAACACTGACATCAAAACCAGCTTGTTTAGCAAGTCTGGCAACAACATAACCGTCACCCGCATTATTGCCTGCACCGCATAAAACCAGTATTTTTTTACATTGCGGATAGCTTGAATCAATTATGTTAAAAACGGCTTTACCCGCACGCTTCATTAATTCATATGCGGGTATGTCAAATTGATTTATTGCGATCTGTTCGAGCTGAACAACAGAATCTACGCTATAGAGTTTGTCTGGTAGATTTTGCATAAGGGTATATTGTTAACAGGTGTCATCTCGACGATAGGAGAGATCTTATACATCGGGAGTTCAAGATATCTCCTATCGTCGAGATGGCACTAGATGAAGTGGTGATTTTATTTACGTTCATTTTCAGAAAATCATGCCTGCAACTTTTCTAAACCACCCATGTACGGTTTTAATACTTCAGGGATCAAAATACTGCCATCAGATTGTTGATAGTTTTCGAGTACTGCAACCAGTGTACGCCCGATCGCCAGACCTGAGCCATTAACCGTATTTAATAATTCCGGCTTTCCCGTTTCTGGATTGCGCCAGCGTGCCTGCATCCTTCTCGCCTGAAAATCACCAAAACAGCTGCAGGATGAAATTTCACGATAGGCCTGCTGACCAGGCAGCCAGACTTCGAGATCGTAAGTTTTAGCTGCAGAAAAGCCGACATCACCGCTGCATAAAGTAACCGTTCGATAAGGCAGTTCCAGCTTCTGTAAGATCGTTTCCGCGTGCAAGGTTAGTTCTTCCAGTGCATCCCACGCGTTGTCAGCGCTTACCATCTGCACCATTTCAACTTTATCAAACTGGTGCTGGCGAATCATACCGCGTGTATCCTTACCGTAAGAACCGGCTTCAGAACGAAAACAGGGTGTATGACTGGTTAGTTTCAGCGGCAAGATTGATGCGTCCAGTATCTCATCACGCGCAATATTGGTAACCGGTACTTCGGCAGTAGGAATGAGATAATGTCCGGCTTCTTTATCGACACAGAACAGATCTTCTTCAAACTTGGGGAGCTGACCGGTACCTTTAAGACTTTCACTGTTAACGATATAAGGCACATAGACTTCGGTATAACCGTGCTCATTGGTATGCACATCCAGCATAAACTGGATCAAAGCACGATGCAGTTTTGCCATCTGCCCATGCATAACGACATAACGTGAACCGGTTAATTTACTTGCAGTATCAAAATCCAGCCAGCCATTAACGGCGCCCAGATCAACGTGGTCTTTCACATCAAAATCGAAAGATTTAGGTTCGCCCCAGCGCCGGATTTCGACGTTATCGTCTTCAGTCTTACCCACCGGCACAGAGTCATGCAAAAGATTAGGGATGCCCATGATGATCGCATCGATCTGCTGCTGAACGTCGGCAAGATTAGATTTTGCCGAATCCAGTTTTTCACCCAGACCTGCGACTTCATCCAGCAATGGCTGAATATCTTCACCGGCGGCCTTCGCTTTGCCGATTGATTTTGATTTGGTATTTCTTTCGCTCTGGAAAGTTTCAGTTTCGACCTGAAAGGCTTTACGTTTACTCTCCAGACTTTCCAGCGTTGCCACATCAAGTTCAAAGTTTCTTTTTTTAAGCTGTTCAGCAACCGCATTTAAATCAGAGCGGATAAGTTTAGGATCTAACATAGTCTATAAATTATTATTGGTTAAACCAGCTGTTTAGCAAGAATAGCACCTGCCCAAACCGCACCGACACATAAAACGATGCTCAATGAAATATTCGTCATTGCTTTGAGTAAGTCGCCCTGCTCGAACAGTACCAGTGTTTCGAGCGAAAAAGTCGAGAAGGTGGTAAACGAACCTAATACGCCGACTAATATTGCCAGGTGCCACTCAGCACTTAAATTAAATTTTTCTACAAAAAAGATAGATAACAATCCCATTAAAAATGAGCCGGTCACATTGACGAACAATGTACCGTATGGAAATGTTTTACCGACAAGTTCATAAACCGTTGCCTGCGATAAAAAACGCATCATAGCGCCAAACGCTCCGCCGATCGCAATAAACATTAATGTTTTAAACATGCCGGTAACTATTCTTATGAGATACTGACTTTCACTTCATCAGCCACCTGTTGATATTCAGGTAGCAGATGGAAATTCAGGTAGCGGTATATATCGGCCGACATCGGTTCGATATCCTTAACGCCTTCCATATACTCGTCCACTGTAGGAATATGACCCAGTGTCGCCGTAACTGCAGTTAATTCTGCTGACGCCAGGTACACATCGGCATTATCGCCTAAACGATTTGGGAAATTACGTGTCGAGGTAGAAACCACGGTCGCATTATCAGCCACACGTGCCTGGTTACCCATACAGAGTGAACAGCCGGGAAGCTCAGTTCGTGCACCGGCACGGCCAAATATATTGTAGATACCCTCTTCCATCAATTGATGCTCGTCCATCTTGGTTGGCGGTACGATCCACATACGCGTTGGCAGGCTACTTACTTTGCTCAGGACATTCCCTGCTGCACGGTAGTGTCCGATGTTTGTCATGCACGAACCGATAAATACTTCATCGATAGTTACACCGGCGACTTCCGATAAAGTTTTCACATCATCAGGATCATTCGGGCAGGCCAATATCGGCTCCTTGATTTCATTCAGATCGATCTCGATGACTTCTGCATATTCTGCATCGGCGTCAGGTGAGATCAGTTCAGGGTTCTTCAGCCATTCCTGCATGGCAACGATACGACGTTCCAGTGTGCGCTTGTCTTCATAACCATTTGAGATCATCCATTTCAGCAATGTGATGTTCGAATTCATGTACTCGATGATCGGTTCTTTAGCGAGGTGTACGGTACAGCCATTCGCCGAACGTTCAGCTGAGGCATCAGATAATTCAAAAGCCTGTTCAACTTTCAGATCAGGCAGGCCTTCGATCTCCAGCACACGGCCATTGAAAACATTTTTCTTGCCTTTCTTCTCAACGGTCAACAACCCTTTCTGGATCGCCACGTAAGGAATTGCATTGACCAGGTCACGCAGTGTAATACCGGGCTGCATCTCACCTTTAAAACGGACCAGTACGGACTCAGGCATATCCAGCGGCATGACACCCAGTGCTGCACCAAATGCGACCAGGCCAGAACCTGCTGGAAAACTGATACCCATGGGGAAACGCGTATGTGAATCACCACCGGTACCGACTGTATCAGGCAGGATCATACGATTTAACCAGGAATGGATAATGCCGTCTCCCGGACGTAAGGCGACACCGGCTCGCGTCTGCATGAAATCTGGCAGCTCGTGCTGCAATTTGATATCAACCGGTTTTGGGTACGCTGCGGTATGGCAGAAACTCTGCATGACCAGATCAGCGGAAAAACCTAAACATGCCAGCTCTTTTAATTCATCACGTGTCATCGCGCCGGTAGTGTCCTGTGAACCAACCGTCGTCATCTTTGGTTCGCAGTAAGTGCCTGGACGGATACCCTCTACACCGCAAGCCTTACCGACAATTTTTTGTGCCTGGGTATAACCCTTGCCAGTATCTTTTCCTACCTGTGGTTTCAGGAACACATCAGAAGGTCCTTCATTTAAAAAGCTGCGTGCGCGATCGGTT
The DNA here is from genome assembly GCA_030673345.1 of Pseudomonadota bacterium. Taxonomy (GTDB): domain Bacteria; phylum Pseudomonadota; class Gammaproteobacteria; order SZUA-229; family SZUA-229. Next base: position 482 of record DAOVJH010000102.1, on the reverse strand, counting down.
AATCCACGCCCGATAATAAGCGGGATACGGCCATTCGCACGGACTTCGTCAGCCATGGTTGCCGGATTCAGATCGAACTTACATACTTCATCACCCGCTTCATTGACGATCAAACCATCGAATGGACGTATGGTAATAACATCACCAGTCTGCATCGAATCGACATTACATTCGATCGGTAACGCACCTGAATCTTCCGCAGTATTAAAAAATATCGGCGCAATCTTGCCACCGAGTACAACACCACCTTCATGTTTGTTTGGAACAAAAGGAATTTCATTACCCATGTGCCATAACACTGAGTTAATGGCTGATTTTCGTGATGAGCCAGTACCAACGACGTCACCAACATAAGCAATCGGGTGACCTTTTTCCTTCAAGCCTTCGATCGTTACCAGTGGATCGTCCATTTTTGTAAGCAACATGGACTTTGCATGTAATGGAATATCAGGTCTGCTCCATGCTTCAGTTGCTGGAGACAG
>DAOVJH010000078.1 GCA_030673345.1 Pseudomonadota bacterium | reverse complement strand
CTTCAGCAGCACCTAATGCCTGAACATCAGACATGGCATCATCTTCGATAGACAGCATACCTTTCGTGCTACCGGCATACTGCTCAAGCTGCTCAATTCTTTGCTGTAGCGCTTCTTTTTCAACACGCTCAGTTTCAACACGCTCCCTGGCCAACGCCAGTTCAGCACGAAGTTCCTGTGAAGACATATCAGTAGGATCTTTCCCACTCATGGTCGAGGTACCGGAACCTGCACTGACGATTTCCAGGTATGCATCGTCTGCACTGGTTTGAACCGTACCATCACCCATACCCGTAGCGCCGCCCATTTCATCAGTCGACAGAGCAGATGCTGGCTGACCGCCCGCATGTGTCTGCTGGTACTGGCGCCACATGGCGGCCTGTTCACGCACCAGGGCACGCGCTTCTTCCGGATCGATTGCAACAATCCGGTCATAATCAGGTACACGCAGAATATATCCGCGTTTTAGACCATTGATGTTTTCATCAATGAAAGACTCCGGGTTAGCCCGGAGCATCGCTATCATCATCTGTTCGACCGTGATGCTCTGATCAGGCATCATGGCATTAGCCAGGCTCCACGCGGTATCACCCGTTTTGATCCGATACGAATCAGGCGGCTGATTTATGGTTGTCTGTTGCGGTACATAGGGTGCTGGGTTATATGTCTGGGTAATCGGCTGTGGCTGTGGTTGCTGTACTGGCGCTGTGCTGCCTGAGCCAGGACGGGGAGATGTTGTTACGCCCGGCGCTGCAACCGGCACCACATTTGTACTGCCTCCCGATGCTGGGCGAAAAGATGTATTGTCTGTGCCACCGCTCTGCACTGCGGGTGCTGGGCTGGCTGCTTGTGTCATGAATACTGGCGGATCGAGCAATACGGTGTATTCACGTAATAAATGGCCATTAGGCCAGTCTATCTCAACCAGAAAATTCAGGAACGGTTCACGTATAGGACTGCCAGAAGTCACTATGATGTGGGGCACATCGTCTATGATATCGGCTTTGAAACGCAGATCATTTAACTGGTATGGGCGGTCCAGACCAGCACGGCTAAACTCTTTTCGAGAAGCCAGTTTAACGATGATTGACTCAGCGTCTTCAGGTGACGCAGACAGGAGTTCGATATCGGCTTTTAATTTCTGATTAAGCGCTGAACTAACCTCAATTTCACCCAACCCAAGGGTGTAGGCCGTTTCAGGCAGAAACAGAGCTCCGGCTATAATAGCCCCGAGCAATTTACGAGCTGGCAATTTACGCACTGGTGATCCCCTTTTTATCCCGTCGCTGGCTGAAGTTGTATCGAATCAGACACTAAAAATACAGTTATCAACCGCGATTTATTCTTATTTTTAAGCTTTTCAGGCTTATTATTAACAACATACATTAAGTATGCAGATATAACTATAGGTTATAAATACTGTTTTATCAAAATCTCAGCGATTTGTACGCTATTTAATGCCGCCCCTTTTCTGACATTATCCGACACTACCCACATATCCAGACCGCGTTCATGCGAAATATCTTCACGAATTCGCCCAACATAGGTGGCATCATGGTTTGCGCCCTCTGTAACAGCGGTGGGATAACCACCATCTTTGCGCTCATCAAGCACTTCTACACCATCGGCTTTAGATAATAATTCTGTGGCTTTTTCAGCGCTGATCTTTTCCCGGGTCTCGATGTGCAGCGCTTCAGAGTGTCCATAAAAAACAGGCACGCGCACTGCAGTTGGATTCACCATAATGGAATCATCTTCAAAAATCTTGCGGGTCTCCCACACCATTTTCATCTCTTCTTTGGTGTAACCGTTATCCAGAAAGACATCGATCTGTGGCAGCACATTAAATGCGATCTGTTTTGGATAAACTTCACACTTCATCGGTTTAGCATTGAGCAGTCTTGCTGTCTGTCCCGCCAGTTCTTCGATGGCCTCTTTTCCGGTACCCGATACAGCCTGGTAGGTCGCCACGTTGATACGTTCTATACCAACCGCATCATAGATAGGTTTCAACGCAACCAGCATCTGGATGGTGGAACAATTAGGATTAGCGATAATGCCGCGCGTTTTGTGATTGGCAATAGCGTGAGGATTGACTTCAGGCACGACCAGTGGAATATCATCATCGTAGCGGAACTGCGAAGTATTATCGATAACGACACAACCGGCTTCTGCAGCGATTGGTGCATACTTTTCTGAAATTGAAGCGCCAGCAGAAAAAAGACCAATCTGCGCTTTGGAAAAATCAAATTTATCGAGGTCCTGAACCACTAGCGTTTTATCCCCAAACTCGACACGTTTGCCGGCAGAACGGCTGCTGGCCAATGCATAGACTTCACCGACAGGGAATTTGCGTTCGGCCAGGATAGACAACATGGTCTCGCCAACCGCACCGGTAGCACCGACTACTGCAACATCATATGTTTTACTCATAACTATTACTTCACTAAAAATTAAATATTTAAAAACTTTGTTGAACCGCAGAGGCGCGGAGACGCAGAGAAAAACTCTTTTATTTTTGTTGCGCCTGCGGCGCAACAAAAAAACAAACTCAGCGCCTCCGCGTCTCTGCGGTTAATATCTTTTTATAACTCTGCCAATACCGCCTCGCCCATCTCTTCGGTACCCACTTCTTTACAGCCTTCTGCCATGATATCGGCAGTACGCAGGCCTTTATCTAAAACCTTGCCGACCGCCGCATCGATCTCATCGGCGAGCTCGGCATGCTCAAGACTGTAACGTAACATCATCGCAACTGACAGGATGGTCGCCAGTGGATTGGCGATGCCTTTACCGGCAATATCCGGTGCAGAACCATGGATCGGTTCATACATACCTTTTGAATTTGCATCCAGTGACGCTGAAGGCAGCATGCCGATCGAGCCGGTCAGCATCGCAGCCGCATCCGATAAAATATCACCGAACATGTTTTTAGTCACCATGACGTCAAATTGTTTTGGCCATTTCACTAACTGCATTGCAGCGTTATCGACATACATGTGGCTCAGTTCAACTTCAGGATATTCACTGGCATTTTTTGTAACCACTTCACGCCACAACTCTGAAACCTCAAGAACATTTGCTTTATCGACCGAACACAGACGTTTGCCACGCTTCATCGCAATATCAAACGCCACTCGACTGATGCGATCAATTTCGCTCTCTTTATAAACCAGCGTATTAAAACCCTTACGTTCACCAGATGCATCTGTTTCTATGCCGCGAGGCTCACCAAAATAAATACCGCCCGTTAGCTCTCGGACGATCATGATATCCAGGCCAGCCACTACTTCCGGCTTCAGAGAAGAAGCATCAGCCAGTTGCGGATATAAAATAGCAGGACGCAAGTTCGCAAACAATTCAAGTTCGGAACGCAGTGCAAGAAGTCCACGTTCAGGGCGAAGTTCACGTGCCAGCCCATCATATTGAGGACCACCGATCGCACCGAACAAAATCGCATCGGATGATCTAGCCAGTGCCAGCGTCTCATCGGGTAAAGGTTTACCTGCAGCGTCATAGCCAGCACCACCGACCGGTGCTTCGCTCATCTCAACATCAAGACGACCACTCTCTTTATAGTGGTTTAAAATTTTGACCGCTTCCGCAACGATCTCTATTCCGATGCCATCGCCTGGCATCACAGCAATTTTTAAACTCATGTTTCTCTCTAAAAAATATATAACCCGCTTAATACGGGATCAAAAAATGGATATGTATTATACGCTAATTTATAACTCTACTTATAAAAGCAGAGAGTTCTTAACCACAGAGGCGTCATGTCTCTGTGGTTCAATTTTTTTAAAATAACCAGGGTGCAGTCTGTTTTCTCTTATCTTCATAGTTTTTTATTTTATCCGCATGCTGCAGTGTTAATGCGATGTCATCGAGACCATTCAGCATACAGTGCTTACGAAAATCATCGATTTCAAATGAAGCGATAGTCTCGCCCTCACAGCTTACTGTCTGTGCTTCGAGATCAACGGATAACTCAAGGCCATGGGTTTCAGATACGCGCTTGAACAGATCATCGACAACAGCCGCATCAAGTGCGATGGGCAATAAACCATTTTTAAAACTGTTATTAAAAAATATATCAGCAAAACTCGGCGCTATTACTGCGCGAAAACCAAAATCATCTAATGCCCATACCGCATGTTCACGTGACGAACCGCAGCCAAAGTTTTCACGCGCCAGCAATATCGTCGCTTGATCAAATGGCGACTGGTTCAATATAAAATCCGGGTTTATCCGCCGACCTGCATTTTCAATATCCGGACCGCCCTCATCAAGATAGCGCCAGTCATCAAAAGCGTTTGGTCCGAAACCAGAACGTTTTATCGATTTTAAAAACTGCTTTGGAATGATCGCATCGGTATCAACGTTCGGTCGATCTAACGGTGCGACGATTCCTGTATGTCGTGTAAATATCTGCATTAGTTCTCTACTTTTTTAAACTCTATTTTTTAATATCGGCTTCCGCCTCATTTGATGCTTCACTCACATCAGCCGGTGCGTCCTTCAGCGCTTCACCTGCATTTTGCACGCCGTCTTGAATTCCATCACCCACTTCTTTCAAACTTTCCTAAAAGTTACATGCAGAAAGTACTGACAACATAAAAGCTGCCACGATTAATAATTTCATACCCTTCTCCCGTTTTAATCTAATTTATCTATATCGGTAAAATGACCTTTTATAGCAGCCGCTGCCGCCATTGCCGGACTCACCAGGTGAGTTCTTCCACCCTGGCCCTGCCTGCCTTCAAAATTACGATTCGAAGTCGATGCACAGCGTTCGCCTGGCTCGAGACGGTCAGCATTCATCGCCAGGCACATCGAACATCCCGGCTCACGCCATTCGAAACCTGCTTCGATAAAAATCTTATCAAGGCCTTCCACTTCTGCCTGTTTTTTTACCAGACCGGAGCCCGGAACAACCATCGCCAGTTTTACATTGTCAGCAACTTTAAAACCCTGCGCTACTTTCGAAGCCTCACGCAGATCTTCTATGCGTGAATTGGTACATGAGCCGATAAATACTTTATCGACAGCGATTTCATCTATCGGCGTACCGGGTTCCAGCCCCATGTAAGCCAACGCTTTACGCATACCATCCGCTTTCACTTTATCACTCTCGGCATCTGGGTCAGGAACAACCGCACTGATGTCAACAACCATCTCCGGTGACGTGCCCCAGGTAACCTGCGGTTTGATCACCGAAGCATCCAGATGCACAACCTTATCGAACACAGCGCCATCATCACTGTGTAATGTACGCCAGTAAGTTTTCGCCTGTTCTAATTGTTCACCGTCGGGTGAATACGGACGGCCTATAATGTAATCGATGGTAGTTTCATCGACAGCAACCATGCCGGCACGCGCGCCCGCTTCGATCGCCATATTACATACCGTCATACGCCCTTCCATCGATAGCGCACGGATGGCATCACCGCCAAATTCGATCGCATAACCGGTGCCGCCAGCGGTGCCGAGTTTACCGATAATCGCAAGTACGATATCTTTTGCGGTAACACCCGGTGGTACTTCTCCGTCGACCGAGACCAACATGTTCAAACTCTTGTTCTGCATCAGGCACTGCGTCGCCAGCACATGTTCGACCTCTGATGTACCGATACCAAATGCCAGCGCACCAAAAGCGCCATGAGTAGAGGTATGTGAATCGCCACACACGACCGTCATGCCGGGTAAGGTTGCACCCTGCTCGGGGCCGATCACATGGACGATTCCCTGACGTTCATCGGACATATCAAATTCAGTCAGGCCAAATTCTTTACAGTTATCATCCAGTGTCTGAACCTGCAGTTTTGCCACTGGATCCTGTATACCCTTGCGCCGATCAGTGGTCGGCACATTATGGTCAGGCACAGCCACGATGGAACTGCTCCGCCACGGTGAGCGTCCTGCTATCCGCAGCCCCTCAAATGCCTGTGGCGAAGTCACCTCGTGTACCAGGTGACGATCGATGTATAACAGTGCCGTGCCATCTTCTTCGACTCGCACGACATGGTCATCCCATAATTTATCGTAAAGTGTTTTTGCTGTACTCATGACTGTTTTCTTATCCAAAAGGTTTATATTTTCAGCGGCCGTAATACGCCATGATGCTGGCTTTCGCGATGGCATGGCTATTTAAAAAGAAGCCGACCAGTTCGGGGCGGGCATCGGCACCCTGTTCAATTTTTTCCGTGTTCAAGGCAAATACCGTAAAGATGTAACGATGCGGTTTATCCCCTTTCGGTGGACACGCTCCGCCAAAGCCCTTACTGCCATAGCTGGTCAGACTCTCTACAGATCCCTTCGGCATCACCGCTTTATCTCCAGCAGCGTTACTGACAGCATTACTGGCAGCATTACTGGCAGCGTTACTAGCAGTGCTACTGGCACCCGTTTTCAGGGTATCGACAGATTCAGGAATATTAAATACCACCCAGTGCCACCAGCCGCTACCGGTCGGTGCATCAGGATCATAGGCCGTAACCGCAAAACTTTTAGTGCCGGCAGGCGCATTGCTCCAGTGCAGCTGCGGAGAGATATTGTTACCGGTACAACCAAAACTGTTAAATACCTGGTCTTTAGCAATCTGCCCCTGAATATCAGAACTGCTAAGATAAAAACCTTCTGCCTGTACTGTGCCTGTCAGTGTGAGCAGTGATATAAACAATAGATTCTTAATCATCAGTCTTCTCCCTCTCGTCCAGTTATTTTGATTAGCCAATAATAGTGTCATTCACAATATAAAACAAATTCATAATTTTCATAATATTGATTACTTTTAGCTATACATAACATACAATAGCAAATGACGACACT
>DAOVJH010000328.1 GCA_030673345.1 Pseudomonadota bacterium | reverse complement strand
TCAAACTCGGCGCCGTTAAGATTCTGATAGCGAAGTAGCGCAAAAAAGATAAGATTGTCAGTACGCCAGTTGGCGATATAATCGACGAACAAACCGCTGTAACCTGCCTGCGCATCATACTGAGGCCTTTCTGGCGTAGCAAATTCAGGCTCAACATTATAATAATACTGATGCAGTTCTTCCGTAGAAAAACGCAGCCCTGCCGAGATCAGTTGAGCAAAACCGGTCTTGTAAGGCCGCCGGGTCTCATAACTCAATCGAGGTTCAAAAATCCAGCCAACGGTTTCTGCCGAAGCAAAATCCGTTGCCAGAGCCGAGCGTACAGGCAGGTCTAATCTAAGGTGGCTGGGTTTAAAACGTCCACCTGCCAGCGTAATCTCCAGGGATGGACCGATCTGCAATACGAGGTCGAGGTCAGGCATACCGGCGCGTTTATCACTGTCCTGACTATTGACCGGAACCGCAAAATCAGCACTGATATTAAAGCGTAATCTTGTTGTTTTAAATAATGTCGCATCGATACCGTTATCGATCTCCAGCTTTTCAGATCGGTATAAGATGTGAGGTATCGGGAAAAAGTAGGTCTTACTCTGGGATGAACCAGGATAAAAAGGGATATGCATCGTCGTCAGACCCACGCCGATTTCCCATTCCGCCCCGCCCTTAGAATTACCCGCAATAGCTGCTGGTGCAAATAACACTGCAATACACAACGGGAGCAGGATGCCAGAAAAACTTAATAAACCACGCATATAACAACCGTAATGCTTCACAACCACTGTTTCCTCAGATTGATTTTTAACGACAGCGAACAAGACTATTTTAAGGCTACGACCAGATCAAAACTAACATAATTTCTACCACGATACGTTTTCAGCCGGGTTACTAATACCTTGACAATGGATTATTTGGGAATATAATCCCATATTATGCAAAGTGCAATAAATGACATTATTACTGAAAGTGTACTTAAAATTCTCCGCCCACTGGTGCGAGTAATGCTGCGTAATGGCGTCGCCTGCGGCAACTTCGAAGAACTGGTTCGTAAAGCATACGTCGATGAAGCTTATTCAATCGGCAAAAAAAACCAGCAAAAAACAACGGTATCCAGCATTTCAGCACAAACCGGCTTATCACGCAAAGAGGTTAAGCGCTTAAATGAACTAACCCCCTCACATAACGCAGACATCGAACAGAAGTATAACAGAGCTGTCCGCGTCATCAGTGGCTGGACCAATGACAACAATTTCACTGATACGAGTGGCGATGCCAGTGAACTACCCGTCGATGGTGACACACCCTCTTTTGCATCACTGGTAAAACAGTACAGCGGCGACATTCCGACCAAAGCCATGCTTAACCTACTGTTGGCTGCCAATTGCGTCAAGGTCAAAGGCGACAGAGTCGAGTTGATCAAACATGCCTATGTACCCGGTAATGACTCGGCAGAGATAATAAACATACTCGGCACCGACACCAACGAACTGATCAACACCATCGATTATAACCTGACTGCTAAAGAAGCAGACAGGCGTTATCAGCGGAAAGTATCGACCGCAGTACTCGATCAGAAAGCAGTCGAACAATTTAAAGCATTATCAAATAAACAGTCACAGGCCTTACTGGAAGAACTCGATGCCTGGATATCACAACATGAAGTAGACCCGGATGACGACAACGCGCGATATGTCAGCCTCGGTATCTATTACTATGAACAAGAAAGTTCTGGAGAATAAAATGAATACATTAATTACTAAATGCACATTAGCTGCCGCTACTGCACTGACCGTTATCGCCTGCAGCCCGGGCGGTGTCGGTTTAGCCGGTATCGGCGGTTCAGGTTATGTTTCTTCAGGCAGCGTGTCGGGCTTTGGCAGTGTATTTGTCAACGGTGTTGAGTTCGAAACCGATAGCGCAACATTTGACGTCGATGGGGTTTCTGGTACACAGGACGATCTCGCCATCGGCATGGTGGTAAGAGTAAACGGTACGATCAATGATGATGGCGTAACCGGTACTGCCACTAACATCAGTTTTGATGAAGAACTGCAGGGCCCTGTTTCTTCAGTAGGCACACCTGATGCAGACGGTATAAAACGAACACTCACCGTTCTCGGTGTCAATGTCATCGTCGACAGCAGCAGTACAACATTTGACATCGATAGTGACAGCGTACCACCGGCTACGATTTTTGACTTTGATAACATTGCAGTAAATAACAACGTAGAAGTCAGCGGCTTCTACGATACCAATGGTGACATACAGGCGACACGTGTTGAACTCAAAAACGAAATTTTTGATACGAGCAGTATCGTCGAAGTCGAAGGCACGGTCTCAGAATTAAATAATATTACTTTTAAACTGGGCAATCTGAATGTCGATGCCACAGCAGCAACATTCGATGACCTGCCCAATGGTTTAGCCGATGGTCAGATCGTCGAAGTAGAAGGTACTTTAGATCTCACATTAACCAACATCACCGCCATTAAAGTCGAAGGTGAAGATAACACCGCCGATGATACTGATGAGTTTGAACTCGAAGGCATCATCACAGATTACGTCGATAGCAGTAATTTCAAAATCGGTGATATAAAAATTGATGCCAGCAACGCCACGTTGGAGCCCGCTTCATTAAACCTGGCCGATGATGTTCATGTCGAGGTCGAAGGCGCGATAATCAACGGCACCTTGATCGCGACAGAGATCGAACTCGAAGGCGGTGATATAAAAGTCCATGCAAACGTCACAGCCATTGATACGGCCTCGAACACTTTTGAAGTGAGCCCTTTGACCGGGCAAGCGATCACGGTCACCGTCTCTGCC
>DAOVJH010000326.1 GCA_030673345.1 Pseudomonadota bacterium | reverse complement strand
CCGCATCAGACCGTGGTGTTCTACATGGGCTTACATGGTGCGCCCACCTTATGTAAAGAGATGGTTGCACATGGTCTGCCGGCAAGTACACCGGTCGCATTGGTCGAGCAGGGCACCACACCGCAGCAACGTGTATATATCGCGACACTCGATACCTTACTCGATGTGATAGCCAGCAAAGACATCAAACCGCCGACATTAATCATCGTCGGTGAAGTCGTCACCCTGCATGAAAAGCTTTCCTGGCTGGAAGAACACCATGTCGAAGATGAAGACAGTGTGTTTGCTTACAAAGGCCAATAGCCGTTTATCCACTTTTCTATGAGCAGGCCGCTTTCGGCAACGCGCATGTTCAGTTTTACCGGTAGTCTGACAGCTGGCTTATCATCAGAGAATTCATCGGCGTCTGATGATGTGTCATTTAAATTGGAAGTGACGAAATGAATCAATTTCGTCATAATACGCACTTCATTTATAAGCTTTGCTCTTTCGTGAAGCTATTTTATTGTTTTAGGTAATTTTAAAGTGATTAAAAATCAAATAGTTAATAAACAGGTTCGCTCTTTTGTATTGTCAGTGTTTGTGATGTGTTTTATGGCGATAAGTATGCCGGTACAGGCGAAAACGAGCTATGTCAGTGACGAGCTCAAAGTAGCCTTGCGCTCAGGCGCGTCAAACGGTCACCGTATCGTAAAGTTCATTAAAAGTGGAACCGCTTTAACCGTGCTCGGTGCGTCAGATGATGACAAATTTATCGAAGTCGAAATCGCTGGTGGTAAAACTGGTTGGGTAGCCGCTGAGAATGTAATGGATATCCCCAGTGGTCGCGATCGCCTGGTTTCAGTGAATAAAAAACTGACGAAGATCAGAACAGAGAACAAGGACTTAAAGAGTTCGGTTGCTGGACTGAAATCAGAGATCAGAAAATTAAAAAACGAGAAGGGTACGTTGCAGAACGAACGTACTAATCTAAGCAACTCACTTGATGATTTAAAAGTTACTGCGGCTAATCCTCTCTCTTTATCTAAAAAGAACAAGCAGCTAAAGAAAGATCTGAATAAAGCTGAAGACAGGGCGGAGATGTTAGACAAGGATAACCAGCAACTGCGCAGCAACATTGCGCAGGAATGGTTCATGATCGGCGGTGCTGTGTCGCTCGGTAGTCTGATCGTTGGTCTGATTCTTACTCGCATTAACTGGCGTAAAAAACGTGACAGCTGGGGCGATAGTTTTTAATCTTTCCGTAAATAACTACAAATAAAATTTAATATAAACTGTCATCTCGAGCGGCAGTGAGAAATCTTAAAGGTCAGAGTGTGCGCACAAGGTGCGCAAGATCTCTCACTGCCGTTCGAGATGACACTATAAATATATGCATTTTATTTATAGCGAAGTTTATTTAGTGTAAAAAATTCTATAAAGCGCACGTCCTAAAACCGGCAAACACATCATTCCTTTCCGGGCCATAATAATTACGCCAGGTGTTGCGGATCATGCGTGAGCGAGTCGTCCACGCGCCGCCACGTAATACTTTTGTCTGGCCGAATAAAGGCTGTGAATAATCCTGATACATATCGGCAACAAAACCCGGGTATGGGTTAAAAGTGTCCGCTGTCCATTCCCAGACATTGCCTAACATCTGTCGGCAGCCGAAGGCGCTATCACCTTCAGGCAATGCGCCAACATCAATCGTACGCATTGCTCGACTATTCATGTTGACATGATTTTCTGTGGGACTTTCATCTCCCCAGGGGTAAGATCGTTTTTTATTTATATCTGAGGGTGTACCGGATGCAGCGAGCTCCCATTCAGCTTCTGTCGGCAGGCGACGGCCTGCCCAGCGGCAATAGGCATTGGCTTCATACCAGTTGATGTGAATAACCGCTGCATGCAGGCGCATGTTTTGCCATTGATCAAAATATTTTATTAGCCAGTTGCCATCGCTATCTTTTTTCCAGCCATTGGGTGTTTTTATATTATTATTTTGTAACCAGTCCCAACCTTCATCATTCCAATATCTCTGGTTACTGTAGCCGCCATCATTGACGAACTCGGTGTATTGTTGATAGGTCGTTGCAGCGCGGGCGATGTGGAAAGGTTTGATAGTTACCGGGTGTTGCCACTTTTCATTATCAAAACAGAATTCAGTGTCACTGCTGTTATCTTCTGGGGCGCCGAGTAAGAATTCACCGCCTTCGATTTTTACATCACCATCCAATGCACCGGCGTCGTAAGTTTTATCGTTTAAAACATTGTTAGCAAAAGCAGGAGCAGGGTAGTCCAGGGTACGGCGGCTATAGGTATAAGCCTCGGTATGCATGTCTTCATGGAATACGGCATAACGAGTGAGATAGATATCCTGCGCAGTAACATCACCTCTTTTTAAACGATTAATTTCAGCATCCAGCACTTGTTGCATGTAGGTTTTAGTCTCTTCCAGAGGTAAAAGTGGCAGATTCCAGCGGTCTTCATGCGCGATGTTGATCGAGTCGTAAAGTTCATCGGCGTTTTCGAGAAATGACTCTGCGCCATCTAGATGGCGCAAGGTCCATAGTTCATGGAAATAAGCCGTATGGCCGATCTCCCATAACAGCGGGTTAACGATATCCAGTTGTGGGCCGATGATCTGCTGCTGATCCAGACCGTCGACAAGTTCCAGGGTGCGTTGCCGTGCATCTTTTAGGTTGATAATTATCGATTTTATGGTTTTTTGATCAATGATTTCTTTAGGCATGTATTTGCGGTGTTTCGTTTATTCGTCATTCTGGCGTAGGCCAGAATCCATCTAGTAGAAAGCAGTATACTTATTTCTGATGACCAATCCAATAAGTGGATACTGGCCGGTGTT
>DAOVJH010000472.1 GCA_030673345.1 Pseudomonadota bacterium | reverse complement strand
TGCTGTGTGCACAATTTTTCGCAGCGCCTTCAACCAGTTCAATGAAGCCGCACTAAAACAGGCCTTTGAAGATTGTGAGCGCCTTTTTGAAGGCGACTATTCCACCTACCTGCCCTGCGACACGCTCTATCATGACAAACAGCACTCGATGGATATGACACTCGCCCTGGCGAGACTGATCAACGGACATGAACGCAGCGCAGCCAAAGATGAACGCCTCGGCGCAGAACGCGCCGTCATCGCTATCATCACTGCCCTTTACCACGATTCTGGTTACATGCGCCACGAGCATGACCACCGTCATTTTAACGGCGCCGAATATACACCGATCCATGTCTCACGAAGTGCCGATTTCCTGAAGCGTTACCTGCATAAGATTAATATGGGTGAGTATTCCCAACTTGCCGCTAACATGGTGCATTACACCGGATATGAGATCGCTCCGGCCCATATTCGTCTACCCGATGAAAAATGGCACATGATCGGCCATATGCTTGGCACAGCTGACCTTATCGCTCAGATGTCAGATCGTTGTTACCTGGAAAAATGCCGCGACCGTTTATACCCGGAGTTTGTATTAGGCGGCATGGCAGTCAAGGTCGATGAAAAAGGCAACGAAACTGTCATCTATGAATCAGGTGAAGACCTTCTGAAAAAGACCCCTGCTTTTTATGAAAACGAAGTCGAAACACGATTAAATAAACTGTTCAAAAAAGTCTATTCCTATGAGATAGCGCATTTTGAAGGTGAAAAACATTACATCAACGGACTTGGCAGAAATCAATCACGCCTGAAAAATGTTTTAAAGAATAATGACTTCGGTATGCTGCGCCGAAGACCACCAGAAAATTACGGCACAAAAAATTTCCCGGGACTGGAAACTTACCTGAACCAGCACCCCTTAAAAAAAACTAAACGCGGTTAGTAGCAGCCTTAGAGCTTATTGGTTTAGAGGTCTATTGTTGAGTTTTAGCTGACTTTAAAAACTTTTAAAAGCTTTCACCGCAGAGGCGCAAAGACGCAGAGACGCAGAGAAAAACTTAGTATTGTTAACTGCGCCGCAGGCGCCGTTAACAGAATAAAACTCTGCGTCTCCGCGCCTCTGCGGTGAAAAATCTTTTGACTTTATTTTTTTAACAAAGTTAACATCGTCGCTTCATCTATCACCTGCACACCCAGTTTTTCAGCCTTGGTTAACTTCGAACCGGCTTTATCACCCGCTAACAGATAATCTGTTTTTGCCGAAACGCTGCCCGTAACCTTTGCGCCAACCGCCAATAATTTATCTTTTGCCTCATCACGTGACAGGTTTGGCAAGGTACCAGTAATCACCACTATCTTCCCTGAGAATTCTGTATCCAGCGCATGGCCTGAAGCCAACCGTTCTACGTCCTGTACTTCGATATCCGCAGACAATAACTGGACGATCACATCCAGATTATGTTGTTGTTGAAAAAAATTCACGATATGTTGAGCCACGATTGGTCCGATATCCTGCACTTCGACCAGGTGATCGAAATCTGCCTGCTGGATTGCTGATAAGCTCTTAAATTCATTCGCCAGATTCATCGCGGTGGTT
>DAOVJH010000096.1 GCA_030673345.1 Pseudomonadota bacterium | reverse complement strand
GCCGCCGACCATGATGCAGTAACCACCGGCAACGATGGCCTTGGCCATATCACCTGAATAACGGATACCGCCATCGGCTATACATGGCACACCTGTGCCTTCGAGTGCAGCAGCCACATTATGTACTGCTGTTATCTGTGGTACACCCACACCCGCAACAATTCGTGTAGTACAGATCGAGCCAGGACCAATACCGACTTTGACGCCGTCAGCACCCGCATCAACCAGTGCTTTTGCTGCATCGCCAGTGGCGATATTGCCGCCAATAATCTGAACCTGGCCGTAATTTTTCTTTACCCAACTGACGCGGTCCAGCACCGCCTGTGAGTGACCATGTGCGGTATCAACAACGATGACATCGACACCTGCTTCTGCCAGTGCTTCTACTCGCTCTTCCGTGCCTGCGCCGGTACCGACTGCCGCACCCACGCGCAAGCGACCTTCTGCATCTTTTGCTGCATCCGGGAAATCTGTCGATTTTTGAATATCTTTAACGGTAATCATACCGCGCAACTGGAACGCATCATTGACCACCAGTACACGTTCGATACGATGCTCATGTAATAAAGCCAGTACATCTTTTTTAGACGCACCCTCTTTTACTGTGACCAGCTTTTCTTTCGGTGTCATCACATCCGTCACTGGCTTATCCAGCCCGGTTACAAAACGCACATCGCGGCTAGTCACCAGGCCGATCAGCTCATCACCTTTGACCACAGGCATACCAGAGATATGGTATCTCTCACGCAATGCCATGACATCACGAATCTTCATGTCTGGCGGTACTGTCACTGGCTCAGTAATTACACCGCTTTCATATTTCTTGACGGTATTAACTTCTGCAGCCTGCTCAGCAGGAGTCAGATTCTTATGAACGATGCCCAGACCGCCTTCCTGCGCCAGTGCGATGGCAAGGCGTGATTCGGTCACTGTGTCCATGGCAGCGGACATTAATGGGATATTCAGGGCGATGTCTCGGGTGACTTTCGTCTGCAGTGAGACGTCTTTTGGCATCATTACCGAGTGCGCAGGAACCAGTAAAACATCATCAAAGGTTAAGGCTTCTTCGATTATTCGCATAACAATTCCCGCTTGGATTTGAAAAGCGGCTCATTATAAGCTGTAGCGGCTTTTGTAACAAGATTACCGAGCAAGAATCTGCATAAAAATATACAAAATCAGTATTTTGAGGTATAAATGGACGCTCACCAAAAAAACTATCGAGGAAAGTTCATGAAAATAAAAAACCTCAGCGTAATTTCAATCATTACTGCCTGCCTGTTTTCACCGGTTCTGGCATCTGCTGATAACTATGAAAATGCCGTTAAAGAAGCCAATGCTTCGATCGACAATGCCAAATCAGTCAATTATGAATGGCGAGATAGCCGTAAGTTACTGAAAAAGGCTGACAAACTAAACAATGAAGGAAAGACCGATAAAGCCATGAAACTGGTCAATAAAGCTAAAAAGCAGGGTAAACTGGCCGTCGCCCAGGCAGAGCAGCAATCAACGGTAAGCGGACCGCATTAAAACACTGACAGCCCACTGAAAGTAAATTAAAGCGAAGTAAATAAAAGCCGGTAATCTACCCTGTGGATTATCGGCTTTTTTGTATACTGTCATCCACACTGACACCGAGGCGTCTTATTATTTCTTCCGCCGCGACCGGTTTGCCAAACAGGAACCCCTGCACCACATCACAGCCGTGATGTTTAACAAATTCGTACTGCTGCTCAGTTTCCACGCCTTCTGCTACCACTTTAAGCTTGAGATTATGCGCCATGACAATAATGGTACGGACAATGGCCTCATCATCCTTATCCTTACCCATACTGTTTGATGACCAGTTGCCGCCCGGACACACGGCTACCCTCGATCGAATCAAGGGCACCTGCAAATGGATTTATGCGGTAATAACAAAGCATCAAGGGGGAATCGCTGTCAGCTAAGACTTCATCATGCCGGGGTACAAAATGAGCAACATTCAACACAGATACTGACTTCACCCTGTTAACTCTCTGAGAAGCATCCGCTGCCGCATTCAGCGTCGGCGATACCTGAGCGCAACTAAATACATGCTGAAATTATGGCGCAAGCTGGAGCATGACAGGCTAATTTTATGGTTAAATCGGAATATGATCTCTCAGCCGGACAATAACAACATCTACAGTGTCAGCAGCCTTAACCGGTCTGTCGCAGAGGTACTGGAACAGACATTTACCTGGGTATGGGTAGAAGGTGAAATTTCCAACCTGGCACAGCCTGCTTCAGGCCATATCTATTTCAGCCTGAAAGACCATTCTGCTCAGGTCAGCTGCGCGATGTTCAAAGGACGTAACCGAGCACTTAAGTTTCAGCCAGAGAATGGTTGCCAGGTACTGGTGCGCGCCAAGGTCAGCCTGTATCAACCACGTGGAAATTATCAGCTGATCATCGACCGTATGGAAGAAGCCGGTGACGGTGCCCTGCGGCGTCAGTTTGAAGACCTGAAGATCAAACTTGCTGACGAGGGTCTTTTCGATGAAACCCACAAACAAGAAATTCCCGAGCTACCGGAATGCATCAGCATCATCACATCCAGAACCGGCGCTGCCATCCATGATGTATTGAGCGTAATAAAAAGACGCTTCCCTTCGATTCCGGTGAAATTATTTCCGGTACCGGTTCAGGGTGTAGAAGCAGCACCCGCCATCTGTAATGCTATCGGTCTGATAGACCAGGCCGTTGCCGCAGGCTCACTAAACTGCGATGTCATCCTTCTGGTACGCGGGGGCGGTTCCCTGGAAGACCTGTGGTCTTTTAACGAAGAAGCCGTGGCGCGTGCTGTTTATGACTGTAGTATCCCTATAGTCAGCGGTGTCGGCCATGAGGTAGATGTCACCATCGTAGACTTTGTTGCAGACGTGCGCGCCGCCACACCCACTGCCGCTGCAGAGGCAGTAACACCCGATCAGTCTTCATGGCTGCAGTCCTTTGACTGGTTTCAGCATCGGCTGCAACAGCTCGTCTCCCTCAAGATCAATAATCATCTTGAAAAAATGCAGTGGCTGCATCACCGCCTGCAGCAGCAACACCCGCAGGCACAATTATCACTCTCCAGACAGCGCTACCATGAACTGAGCAAACGATTGACCAGAAATAGCCGGTCGATACTCGACACCCGCCAGAACATGCTAACTGTATTGAATGCAAAACTTGGCGCACAGGATCCGGGATTATCTCTAGAGCAGAACCGACGGGCGACGCAGTACCTTGTCTCCCGTTTACAGCGTGCGACATCAAACTTGCTTGCCAGAAAAAAATCGGCTCTGAGCAATGCGGCAAGAACGCTGAATGCTATCAGCCCACTACAGACACTGGAACGCGGCTACTCGATAACACTGGATAAAAAAGGCAAACCTGTGGTGTCCATCGAACAGCTTAAAACAGGTGATACAATCGAGTCTCGCCTACACAATGGAAGCATCATCAGTCATGTGGAAACTCTTATCGAGAATGATTAAAACGAATTTTTCTACACGGGCGGCTATCATAACTGCACTGTTAATCTCACAGTCTCATATCGCCGATGCCGGTGAACCAATAAAGGTCAAGACGACAGCTTATAAGGATATAGCAACAAAGGTGACTCACACCCTGGGTGGGGTCGTGCCTGCTGAAAACAACAGCAGCATCAGCGCACAGATAAGCGCCATCATCGAACAATTCCATGCAGACACCGGGTACGAAGTAAAAAAAGGCCGTTTACTGGTCACACTGAACTGCAAAGAAAACCGCTTGAGGTTTCAACAGGCCAGTGCCAACCTGAAAGCAGAGAGAGCGCAGTTGAATAACGCGAAGTCACAATACAGCCAGGCAAAAAAATTAAACAAACAGGGAAACATTTCCAAAGAACTGTACAACCAGCGCGAAGCAGAAGAGAACCGGTTGAGAGCAACCGTGGAAAACAAA
Source organism: Pseudomonadota bacterium (assembly GCA_030673345.1). Classification (GTDB taxonomy): domain Bacteria; phylum Pseudomonadota; class Gammaproteobacteria; order SZUA-229; family SZUA-229. The sequence goes on along the minus strand of DAOVJH010000096.1, from coordinate 2,140 downwards.
AAAGCCGCCATGTCGCTGTCACAGATCAATGTCGACCGCTGCCAGATCAAAGCCCCTTTTGATGGTTACATCACCAGGCGTGACGCCAGTGTCGGCGAACTAACACAGCCAGGCACCACTCTCCTGCAGCTGGTCTCAAAGACAAACAATATCGTCGAAGTAAAAATAAACAACCGCTTATTAAGCAGTTTCTCGCAGGGTAAAAACCACCAGTTTGTATTCAACAACAAAGTATACGCACTCAAGATCGAATTCATCCTGCCGGTACTGGATAAAGCAACCCGTAATCATATAGCGCGTTTAAGTTTTGTAGATGAGCACGCCATAACCGGCAGCGTTGGTAAAGTTAAATGGCAGGATGCGATATCATCGATACCTTCCAGCTACATCGTATTACGTGACAAAAAACTCGGCATCCTGACTGTAGAAAATGCCGAGACAGGTAATAGCAGGGCCAGGTTCATCGAGATCGAAAACGCACGCGAAGGTCAGCCCGCACCATTTACGCTGGATGGTGAAACGCAGATCATTACCAGGGGTCGCTTTAACGTAAAAGATGGCGATGCAATACAGATACAGAACAAGTAATGTTTAAGGGATTCATCCAAAATCATGTGCTAGCCAACCTGTTTTTTTTACTGGTGCTCATACTCGGCACGATAAGTTATCTGACACTGCCGCGTGAAAAAGATCCGACCATTAACTTTAACTGGATACAGGTGACAACCGGTCTGCCCGGTGCCTCTGCTATCGATATCGAAAAACGCATCACTGACCCGCTAGAAGATGTCATACGGAGCATCTCTGATATTAAATTTGTTTCTAGCAACAGTCGAGAAGGAATCTCCAGCATCCTGATCCGTTTCAACGATGTCTCAGAACGCATCTTTGATAAACGCATCGCCGACCTGCGCCGTGAGATTCAGAACAAACAAAATGAACTTCCCGATGAAGCCACAGACCCTTTCATCTTTGAGATCACGACTGATAATGCTTACCCTACCGCTTCGTTAGTCGCTATTTCTGCGGCAAGCGATGAAAACCTGCGCATACAATCCGAACGCCTGAAGAAACAGCTGGAAAATATAAAAGGCATCGACCGTGTGATGACCACGGCATTAGACGACCCCGAACTGCAGGTATTTTTCGACCCGCAAAAATTACAACATTACGGCATAAAACCCAGTGACCTGGCGGATACCATACGAAGTTATTATCAGGACACACCGGCTGGCAGCTTAAGCGTACAGTCGGAAGAATGGTTTATCCGCTTAACCGGTGCAAACGCTTCACCCAGCGTGCTAGCCAGTCTGCCGGTACTCACCGCGCAGGGCGACGTTCCATTAAGCGAGATCGCCGAAGTCAGGCGTGGCAGAGAAAAAGCAGAACAGCTGGTCAGTTATAACGATCAGGCAGCCGTGTTATTTGCTATCACTAAAAAATCAAAATCAAATACCCTTGACCTGGTCAGACGGCTCAATGAGTTTATCGCTGAGCGTAACCTCTACAGTGATAACACGGGCGTGCAACTGGTATTGATCGATGATGCCACAGAGATCACCAACAAATCGATCAATGTCATGCAGACCAATGCACTGGTCGGTCTGTTATTCGTCCTTTTTGTTACCTGGATCTTCCTTGGTTTCAAGATCGCTTTTTTGACCAGCATCGGCATCCCCTTCATATTAGCCGGCACCTTCTGGGTGATCAGCCTGATCGGCCAGAGCCTGAATATTATGGTTCTGCTCGGCGTCGTCATCTCACTGGGTATGCTGGTGGATGATGCTGTCGTTGTCGTCGAAGCCATCTACCAGCGTCTGGCAAAAGGTGTCGACCGCGTAACCGCCTGTATCGACGCCTTAAAAGAAGTTGCAACACCGGTCACAACCGCCGTACTCACTACGATGTCGGCGTTTTTACCGTTAGTGCTCATGCCCGGCATCATGGGAAAATTCATGATGGTGGTACCACTGGTCGTTTCTATCGGACTGGCAATCAGCCTGGTGGAAGCATTCTGGATGTTACCGGCACACGTCATCGTCATAAAATCTGATTTTGAACATCCATCAAAAATGCAGATATGGCGACAAAATTTTACCCATCGCCTGCAGATAAGATACATACGCAGTCTGATCAAAGT
>DAOVJH010000132.1 GCA_030673345.1 Pseudomonadota bacterium | reverse complement strand
TTATCGGAATATTTGCTGGTTCAGTACAGGGGTATTTTTCGGGTAAGACCGATCTGATTATGCAGCGTGTCATCGAGGTCTGGTCTTCGATGCCAGAGCTGTATCTGCTTATTATCTTCGCATCTATCTTCCAGCCAAGTATCTGGCTGTTGATCATATTATTGTCTCTATTTGGCTGGATGGGATTGTCTGATTACGTCCGTGCAGAATTTCTGCGTGGCAGAAATCTGGATTACGTCCGTTCTGCAAGAGCGATGGGTTTGTCAAACTTCACCATCATGAGCAGGCATCTGCTGCCGAACAGTCTGACACCTGTCATTACTTTTTTACCATTCAGGATCAGCGGTGCCATCCTGGCTTTAACCAGCCTGGATTTTCTGGGTTTAGGCGTACCGCCAACAACACCGAGTTTAGGTGAGTTGTTGGCGCAGGGAAAAGAGAATATCGAAGCCTGGTGGTTATCTTTAAGCGCTTTTATCGTATTGGTCGGTACGCTGATGTTGCTGATCTTTATCGGTGAAGCTTTGCGCGAAGCGCTGGATACTAGAAAAAATTAATCTTAATTTTTTAATGAAAAATGAGTATGTGTAGGAGCGGAAACTTGTTCCGCGATTTCTCTCAGGCGACTGAATAGTGAATGTAGAAAACAAAAAAACTTTACTAAGTGTTAAAGATCTAAGCGTGTCGTTCGATACGCAGAATGGCCTGGTAAATATTATCGATAATATTAGTTTTGATATTAATGCAGGCGAGAATCTTGCTATCGTCGGTGAGTCAGGTTCGGGAAAGTCAGTGACAGCTTTGTCTTTATTACGCCTGCATGATGAAAAAAATACCGTTTACTCAGATACTGAGATAAATTTCCAGGGTAATAACTTATTAAAGTTAACTGATGATGAAATTAAAGATGTACGCGGTAAAAACATCTCAATGATTTTTCAGGAACCGATGACGTCATTGAATCCGGTGTTTACCATCGGTCAACAGATCGAAGAAGTCCTTGTCCTGCATCAAAATTTAAATAAGGGCGAGAGACAGATCCGCATTATCGACTTGCTGAATCGTGTCGGTATTCGACAACCTGAACAAAAAGTAAATGATTTTCCGCATGCCTTATCGGGTGGTCAGCGTCAAAGGGTAATGATTGCGATGGCACTGGCATGTGATCCGGTATTATTGATTGCAGATGAGCCTACGACTGCACTCGATGTGACTATCCAGCAGCAGATCTTAGACTTGCTACATGAGATACAGCAGGAAACGGGCATGTCTGTATTATTAATTACTCATGACCTTAATCTTGTTCGTCGTTTTGCAAACCGCGTGTGCGTAATGCATCAAGGCCAGATCGTTGAAACCAATGACACAGAAAGTTTGTTTGAAAATCCGCAAAATGAGTACACACGTTTTCTACTTGATAGTGAGCCGGATAAAAAGATAGCGACAATAGCGGCAGGTACTGACGTGGTGTTAAGTACCGAAAATCTTCGCTGTTACTTCCCGATCTTAAAAGGTTTTTTTAAGCGGAAAGTCGATGAAGTTAAAGCAGTTGATGACGTCACCCTGACACTATGTTCGGGCGAAACATTAGGTATCGTCGGTGAATCTGGTTCAGGTAAAACAACGCTGGGGCTGGCGATGTTTCGCCTGTTATCGTCAACGGGCAATATCCAGTTTAAGGATCAGGATGTTACAGGGTTTAATGAAAATCTGATGAGGCCTCTGCGTCGCCATTTTCAGATCGTTTTTCAGGATCCTTTTTCTTCACTGTCGCCCAGGTTAACTGTGCGCCAGATTATCGAAGAAGGTTTAAAGCTGCACTTTTCTGAATTAAATGCAGAACAGCGATTGTCTAAAATAATTGATATCCTGGAGGAGGTAGGGCTGGATGAGGATGTCCTGTGGCGTTATCCTCACGAGTTTTCAGGTGGTCAGCGCCAGCGTATCGCCATCGCCCGTACGGTCGTGCTTGAGCCAGACGTAATACTGCTCGATGAGCCAACCAGCGCGTTAGATGTCTCGGTGCAGAAACAGGTGTTAGCCCTGTTGGCCGACCTGCAGCAAAAACGGCAGTTGAGCTATCTGTTTATCAGTCATGATCTGCGTGTTGTGCGCGCCATGTCTCATCGTGTGATCGTCATGCGCCAGGGTAAGGTTGTCGAGCAGGGAAATGTTGAAGAAGTATTCAATAACCCGAAAAATGAATATACCCGTGAGTTAGCGTCGGCTTCGTTGTATCACTAAACTGTCCAGGTACATCGCTATACTCTAGATCATATCTAACTTAACAGGGATGAGGTTTTGTTATGATGAAGGTCAGCTTTGGAAAATACGTTGTATTTATTTTCATTCCGATATCTGCAATCGCAGTATTATTGTATTACGTCGCTTCTAATAATGTTCAGCAGTTTTTTGAACGTAAAACTGAGCTAGATGTATTTTCCAGGTTCAGTAACTTTTACCATTGCTGATTCGCAGGGAAATGTTCTACTCAAAGATGTAGATACCTTAATCGGCAAAGGCTGTCGTGAAAATATCCGCTTATTTTCTATCAGTAACCAGCAGTCTGATGCGCAATTACGCATTCATTCGGGTCGACTGCAATATCATTTCGATATCATGCATGAGATGCACACCACCTGATTGGGATAACCAAAGAAGGAGCCAGGATAAAGATCGAGCGCGAGAAAAATTTGGCGGCATCTGAGCAGGACAGGATATTAGCCAAAAAGAATGTAAAAAGTACATTACGGCAACTTGTCGACATTATCAATGAAGATCGCGTAAATGATGCGAAATCCATCGTTTTTCGTGACTTTGGTATCATCTTTGCCTCTTTTGTGCGGGGTACTCTACTGGCATTTATCACGATTATGAAGCATGAAAAACTGCATTTTCATGCTGACTCCGGGCTGGGTAAATAACGATATCAGATAGTGGTAAAGCGGATATCTGGATGTAAAGCGCCTCTCTCTTTTGTAATACTTGACTGTTTTACTAGGTATTAGTAATATTAACCTACTAATTTAGTCAGGAATTTTGAGGTTTCTCCATGCGTTTATCAACCAAAGGGCGTTACAGCGTCACTGCCATGCTTGATCTAGCCATTCACGATAAAGCCGGACCAGTGACATTGGCAGATATTTCCCAGTGTCAGGGTATTTCTTTGTCATATCTAGAGCAGTTATTTGCCCGTCTGCGCAAGAGCGGCCTGGTGAAGGGCGTACGTGGTCCTGGTGGCGGTTACCGACTGGCAAGACCGGCATCAGAAATCAGTATCGCTGAAATCATCTGTTCGGTTGATGAAAACGTCGATGTTACCCATTGTAAAGGTGAAGGTAACTGTAATGACGGATCTAAATGCCTGACACATGAATTGTGGACAGCTTTAAGTGTAAGGCTGCATGAGTTTCTGTCAGGTATTACATTGGCGCAGTTCGTCGAACGCCCGGGTATCCCTGAATTATCAATGCAGCGTGATAAGATGATCGGACGCTTTGTTCTTGCAAAGAAGCAGGCTGCAGCCATCAATCAGGGTGTATTTAATGCAGACAATGCAGTTGTTAACAAAGAGCTGGTGAGATAATTATGGCATACGGCGAAAAAGTTCTGGATCACTATGAGAATCCAAGAAATGTCGGCAGTTTTGAAAATGAAGACAATGTCGGTACCGGTATGGTCGGTGCACCCGCTTGTGGTGACGTAATGAAACTGCAGATTAAAGTTGATGACGACGGTGTTATCGAGGATGCTGTGTTCAAAACCTATGGCTGTGGCAGCGCTATAGCTTCAAGTTCACTTTTAACCGAGTGGGTAAAAGGTAAGACATTAGATGAAGCAAAAGCCATTAAAAATACAGATATTGCGGAAGAGCTGGCTCTGCCACCAGTAAAGATTCACTGTTCCGTCCTGGCAGAAGATGCCATACATGCCGCAATAGACGATTACAAAAAGAAAAACGACTGATTTCATCCAGTCTGGATATGAAAAGAGCCCGATTTTTCGGGCTTTTTTTGTGGTAAAAAACTTTTCTTAACCACAGAGACACAGAGGGCTCAGAAATTTTTGTTTTTTTAAATAAAAAAACCATGTTTTTCTCTGAGCCCTCTGTGTCTCTGTGGTTAATCGCTTTTCTATGTTTGACCGGCCCTGTTAAACAGGCAAAAACACGGCTTCTCAGGTATAATACGCGCCTTTATTTATTATTGAGGAATCCCTGTGCTTGAGTTATATCGCCAACATGTTGCTGAACGTGAAGCAGAAGGTTTGCCACCGTTAGCGCTTGATGCAAATCAGGTCGCTGAGCTGGTTGAATTGATTAAAAATCCCCCTGCGGGCGAAGGTGAATTTTTAATGGATTTACTGGTCAACCGTGTACCGCCTGGTGTTGATCAGGCAGCCTATGTTAAGGCTGCATTCCTGGCTGACGTAACAAAGGGTAACACCTCGTGTGATCTGATCGATGCTGTTCGTGCGACGGAAATTCTGGGTACCATGTTGGGTGGTTACAACATTCAGCCACTGATCGATCTGCTCGATATCGAAACCACTGCTGATGCTGCCGCTGAAGCGCTATCGCATACCCTGCTGATTTATGATGCGTTTCATGATGTTGCTGAGAAATCAAAATCAAATGACGCTGCTGCGCGTGTGATCCGTTCATGGGCTGATGCAGAATGGTTTACCTCAAAACCAGAGCTGGCAAAAGAGATTACCGTTACCGTTTATAAAGTACCGGGTGAAACCAATACAGATGATCTGTCTCCAGCAACTGAAGCATGGAGCAGACCTGATATTCCATTACATGCAAAGTCCATGTTGATTACAAAAATGGACGATCCACTGGAAACGATCGAGGGCTTGAAGGAAAAAGGTCATCCGATTGCTTATGTTGGTGACGTAGTTGGTACTGGCTCATCACGAAAATCAGCCATTAACTCAGTGTTATGGCACATGGGTAATGAAATTCCTTTTGTTCCAAACAAACATGAAGGCGGTGTTGTACTCGGTGGCAAGATTGCGCCGATATTTTTTAATACTGCGGAAGATTCTGGTGCGTTACCGATCGAATGTAATGTCGATTCGATGCAGACTGGCGATGTTATTACTATACGTCCATTCGATGGTTTGATCATCAATGAAGCGGGTGATGAAGTATGTAAGTTCGATCTGAATCCGGCAACCATGGCTGA
>DAOVJH010000120.1 GCA_030673345.1 Pseudomonadota bacterium | reverse complement strand
GAACTATCGATCCACGTTGATTTTGATGAAGAAGCTAAGACCATCACCATCACTGATAACGGCATCGGTATGTCACGTCAGGAAGTGATCGATAATGTCGGCACCATTGCCAGCTCCGGTACAAAAAAATTCCTCGAAGCGATGAGCGGTGACCAGGCCAAAGACGCACAGATGATCGGTCAGTTCGGTGTCGGTTTTTACTCCAGTTTCATCGTCGCTGATAAAGTGACACTGGAAACACGCCGCGCCGGTGCTCCATCTGAAGAAGCGGTTCGCTGGGAATCCGACGGCGAAGGCAGTTTCTCGCTGGAAAACATCGATAAAGAAACACGCGGAACAAAAGTTACCTTGCACCTCAAAGAAGGCGAAGCTGAGTTCGCCAGTCCATATCGCCTGAAAAGCATTATAAAGCAGTATTCAGACCATATTTCGATTCCAGTCATGATGACTGAAGAAGAAATGGATGATGAAGGTAAACCAAAAAAAGATGACGATGGCAATGTCATCACCAAAGAGGAGCGTGTAAACAGTGCTTCTGCATTATGGGCACGCGATAAAAGTGATATTTCTGACGAAGATTATAACGAATTCTATAAACACGTCAGCATGGATTTCACCGACCCGCTGAGCTGGATACACTCGAGAGTAGAAGGCAACCAGAGTTACACATCGCTACTCTACATACCAAGCAATCCGCCGTTTGATCTTTTCGATCGTGACCATAAACGTGGTGTAAAACTGTACGTGAAACGCATTTTCATCATGGATGATGCTGAAAATCTGATGCCGAACTATTTACGCTTTGTTAAAGGTGTTGTGGATTCCGATGACTTACCGCTGAACGTATCACGTGAGATATTACAGCAGAACAAGGTGACTGATCAGATCCGTGGCGCTTCAGTGAAGAAAATCCTGGGTTTGCTGGAATCGATAAAGAAAAATGACGCTGAAAAATACGCGACTTTCTGGAAATCTTTTGGCCAGGTATTAAAAGAAGGCCCGATTGAAGATATGGCAAATAAAGACCGTATCGCCAAACTGTTGTTATTCTCCAGCACACACAACGCCAATAATGATGAAAACCGGGACGAGCAAAACGTTACCCTGGATGATTATATTTCTCGCATGTCTGAAGGCCAGGACAAGATCTATTACATCGTTGCTGATAATTACACCGCAGCAAAAAACAGTCCGCACCTCGAAGTGTTCAACAAGAAGGGTATCGAAGTACTGTTGCTGAGTGATCGTGTCGATGAATGGCTGGTATCTCACCTGACAGAAATAGATGACAAAAAACTGCAATCAGTGGCTCGCGGTACGCTGGATATCGATGAGGAAGAAGGCAAGAAAGAACTTGAAGAAGCGGAAAAAACATTTACTTCAGTTATCGAACATGCGACGAAAGTGCTGGATGGCAAAGTAAAAGAGATCCGTCTTTCTAAGCGTTTAACCGATTCGCCTTCGTGCCTGGTATTAGAAGACAATGATATGAGTGCCCAGATGCAGCAGATAATGGAAGCGGCGGGTCAATATGCACCAAAATCAGAGCCTGTTCTGGAACTTAATCCTGATCATAGCCTGGTTAATAAGCTCAACGAAATCACAGATGATGAATTGTTTGAAGATTATGCGAACCTGTTATTTGAGCAGGCGCAGCTTGCAGCCGGTGCGCCTCTGGAAGATGCGGCGGGTTTTGTTAAACGTGTAAATAAACTGTTAGAGAAATAAAATACTCGCAGTACCCACAGGGATGTGGGTAAAACTGTGATATCAGGACGTGAGTTTGTTAACGGATGACTTGCGTCAGTTTTTGAAACGTTATCTTGTCGCGAAGGCGGTAAATTGAAAAATACGGCAAGCATTTTAGTTTAGCTTGAAAGAATTCCTCAAAAAATCCCATCTGTAGCTATACTCTGTACACTCAAAAATTTCCCCTTTGGAACCGAATGTATTTTTTTAAGTTGTTGATTTTTTTATTTATATTCAGTCTTAACCCTGTCGTCTCCCATGCCACGGAAGCATTTAATGCTGATATCCGTTACCTGCATGTGCAAAAAGGACAAACGCTGCATAACATCATCACCCGTTTATATCCGCAACGTAAGAAAGAGTGGTCGCAGCTAAAAAAAGACATCATAAACCTTAACCCTCACGCGTTTATCAATAACGACCCGGCAAAGATGAAAGCCGGCGCGCGCCTCAAGCTACCTAAAAAGGTTGTGGTGCGTTCACGAGCGGCAAAACCGAAACGGGTTGGAACGGTTGCAGAAAGCAGCGGCAATGTAATCGCTGTTGACAAGCGAAAGGTATCTCGTAAATTAACCAAGGGTAAACCTGTCTATTTGGGTGACAAGGTCGTTACCGGAGAAGAAGGCTCTGTACGCCTGAGAATGATCGATGATGCGGTGCTGGATCTGCGTTGTTTTAGTATTATGGTGATTGAAGCGTATGCACTCGATACTACCAACCGGCGCAGTATATTAAATCTATTGCAGGGAAGTCTGAAAAAAGTCACTGGCCAGATCGGCAAAATGACGGAAGATATTTACGAATTAAAAACCCCTGTCGCCAGTGTCGGGGTACGGGGAACTGAATACGCACTGCGTGTTTTTCAATCCAAGGGCTGTGGCGGAACGATAGATGCAGATGATGGCTTCTATCTTGAAGTGATCAAGGGTTTGGTCGATGTACATAATGAAGCCGGCAGTGAGGTGATCGCCATAGGCGAAACGGCCTATGTGCCATTGCCAAAAGCCGTACCGAAAAAAGTAAAGGTAAAACCGGGCGTAATCAAACCGGTCGTAAAAATGGAAGTTAAAGAACCTGAAGAACCTGAAGAAGAGAGCAGCAGTTTTTGGTGGTGGTTACTGGGAGTAGCTGCTGTGGCGTTGCTCATCTAATGCAATGAGAGAAGATGGTTTCAGGATTGATAAATGGTTATGGACCTCACGGTTTTATAAGACACGGCCACTGGCTACGGAAGCCGTGAATGGCGGTAAGGTTCATCTAAATGGGCAGCGTGTTAAAGCCGGTAAATTGCTATATGTCGGTGACAGTTTATCTATTCAGAAGGACAGCGTTCACTATGAAGTGACTATTCAAGCTATCAGTAAAACCCGGAGGCCGGCAAAGGAAGCCTGTTTGACATACCAGGAATCAGAAGAAAGTCGTGCTAAGCGCGAACAGGAGCAACAGATAAAAAAACTGGCGTCAGCGACGAGGCCGGTACCAAAGCGCAAACCCGGAAAACGTGAGCGTGAGCAACTGAGGAATTTCAAACAAAATCAATAGCAGCTAGCCGCCTGGTTGCATTTTATGGCAAGTGTTTTTTACTCTAGATAATAAGACAAACGACAATCATGACCAGACCCGTTACGCCGCAGATCACCGCTGATGTCATCATCGAGATGCCGTTGATTGACGATAACCCTATCATCCTCATCGAGAGAAAATTTGAGCCCTATGGCTGGGCAATCCCTGGCGGTTTCGTCGAAGTCGGTGAAACCATCGCGACGGCGGCGGTGCGCGAGGCGTTAGAAGAAACCTGCCTGGAAGTCGATCTTGATGTATTACTGGGCATCTATTCCGACCCGAAACGTGACTTTAGAGGGCATACAGCCTGTGCAGTCTTTGTCGGTAATGCCTCTGGAAAACCAGAGGCTGCAGATGATGCCAAAGATATTGCGCTGTTCGACCCATTCGATGTCGATGTTGAACTTGTGTTTGATCATAAGCAGATCCTGCAGGATTACTGTGAATACCGCCGTGAAGGGATAATAAAACTGCCTTTATAAGGTTGTTTTCCCCGTTTTTTACGGTGTCAGCTAATTACTGTTGCGCTGTGTCTATAAGTCGCTGTTTTTGGTATAATTTTCACTCATACTATATAGAGTCTTTTCAGGGTATTCCTTCTTGAGCAATCGAACGCTGTCAATTGATGACCGCATCTACGACTATCTTTGCGATGTTTCCATCAACGAGCCGGAGCTGTTGCGACAGCTGCGTGAAGAAACGGCGCAGATAGACTATTCAGTGATGCAGATATCACCGGAGCAGGGGCAGTTTATGTCTCTGCTGATCAAGCTGATGGGTGTAAAACGCGCGATCGAGATTGGTACCTTTACCGGTTATAGTTCGATCTGTGTTGCCAGTGCTATGCCTGAAGAGGGCAAGCTGATCTGTTGTGATATATCACCGCAGTGGACCGATATGGCAGAAAAGTACTGGGCATTGGCGGGTCTAGAGAATAAAATTGATCTGCATATCCGTCCGGCAGCAGAAACATTGCAGGCGCTGCTTGATGATGGTGCCGAGAAATCATTTGATTTTATTTTCATCGATGCCGATAAGCAAAACTACATCATGTATTATGAGATGGCATTACGTCTGTTGAGAAAAGGTGGAATAATCGCTATTGATAATACTCTGTGGTCCGGTGCTGTGGCTGATCCTGAGAATACCGAACCGGGAACACGAGCCATCCGTCGCTTTAACGAGATGATTAAGGATGATGATCGTGTCAGCCAGAGCTTGCTTACCATCGGTGATGGTTTAACTTTAATATTAAAAGAAATCGATTAAAAATGCTGAACTGGATAAAAAAATCATTAAAGAGACAAAAAGCCTCGAAGACAAAAGTGCCGAAGGCGAGGGCATCGAAGAGAGGCGCCAAATCAGCTAAGCAAACAAGGTCAGCATCCAGTGAGGCAAAAAACAAAGCCGTGATATTGAGTCGCGGAGAACACGGAATCTCTCGAGATAATATCGATGATCATGCACTAAAAGTTTTATACCGCTTACACAAAGCCGGTTATCAAGCTTGCCTGGTGGGTGGCGCAGTGAGGGATCTTTTGCTTGGAATTACACCAAAAGATTTCGACGTTGCAACCGATGCAACACCTGAGGAAGTTAATAAGTTGTTTCGTAACTGCCGCTTGATCGGGCGACGTTTTCGTTTAGCGCACATTCATTTTGGACGACAGATAATCGAAGTCGCGACCTATCGTGCTTCGCATGAGAGTTCACAATCCGGTCATCAGGATGAAACCGGTCGTATCGTACGTGACAATGTTTTTGGTGAGCTGGCAGATGATGTCTGGCGCCGGGACTTCACAGCCAATGCCCTGTATTACGATATATCTAATTTTAGCGTGATCGATTTTGTTGGCGGCTATGAGGACATAAAAAAACAGCGGCTGCATCTGATCGGTGATGTGGAAACCCGTTATCGGGAAGACCCGGTAAGGATGCTGCGTGCGATCCGGTTCTCGGCAAAGCTGGGTTTTGATATCGATGAAGAAAGCCGGTCGCCGATCTATTCTTTAGGTTATCTGTTAGAAGATAT
>DAOVJH010000456.1 GCA_030673345.1 Pseudomonadota bacterium | reverse complement strand
CCCTTTAATTTGACTTTACCGTGGCCTGCTTCAGCCGGTTCCAGCAAGATAAATCCGCCGGCTTCGCCGATGTTTATGCCATCACGGTCGGTGTCAAAAGGGCGGCAGATATCGTTTGAGACCAGTTGTAGAGAGTTGAAGCCATACAGTGTCGACATGCATAGAGAGTCGACGCCACCGACTATTGCAGCGTCACACTGTCCTGTTGCTATATGCCGGTATGCGGCAGCAAAAACTTTTGCGCTGGAGGAGCAGGCTGTCGATATCGCATGACCGGGTCCGTGCAGATCAAGCGTGTGCTGTACGTAATCCTGCAGTGACGACATGTTGTGTGTATGCAGCAGGTCATAGTCATCCGGCAGAGCACCATGCTGGCGGGCGTGGCGATAGGCACGTTCTGTCTCTGCGCCGCCAGACGTACTGGTGCCGACAAAAACACCCATTCGATCAGCACCATATCTTGATTTTGCCTCTTCTACCGAGGCGCGAAAATTATCTGTTTCCAGTGCGAGACGCGCTAACTGATTATTTCGGCAGGTATAAGATTTTAGCTGTGGCTCTAACTCGATGGACTCGATGCCGTCGACTCTTCCGAGCCAGGTGTCGAAGTTCAGGCCTTCATATTCCTGTCTCTTTAAACCGCTTCGGTTATTCATGAGTGCATCGAGCATTGCTGCTTCGCCGGTGCCGCATGAATTAACAATCGTTTTTGCGGTTACCGCCAGGGGTGTCATCGTTTTCATCTAAATAACCTGTTTAATCACTGCTCGTCGAAGTTGACAATATCAATGCGGATACAAAACACATGAGTACACCGGTAGCAACGGTCTGGCCCATCGCCGCCATCACAGGCACTGATGAGAAGGCCAGTACTGAAAATGCTGCTGATGTTGTCAGTGCGCTGATGCTGATGGCATGGACATGTTGCTGCCGCTCCAGTGCATCGTCTCCAGTCCTGTTAAAAAACAGGCTGTAATCCAGTCCCATGCCCAATACTAGCAATAGCGCCAGCAGGTGGAAAACATTAATTGCTGTTCCAGTCAATAATGGCATGGCTAATCCGCACAGTATGCCGATGCCGACTGGCAACAATATCCAGAGGGTGCGCATTAAACTGCGTGACCATAGCAGGATGATGATGCTCAATAGCAGGATGATACCAAGGAATCGTTCGAAGGTGGATAGTCGATATTCGACCAGCAGGTGTTCTGTTGCCCGTTTTAGTTCGACGTGGCTCTCGCTGGGTTCTGGATGCTGATCAAGCCAGGTTGCGAGTGCCGCTTCAGATCGAACGCCACTGATACGGATCGTACTGATCCACCGCGCATCATGCTGAAACAGCCCCTGTCTCAGCAAACTGGCTAAGGGTGTTGCTGTGACCGTATCATAATCAAGCGGTTTTAGTTTACGGCTGGTTTCTATGGATGCCAGCCATGGCCCAAATGCCTGTTGACGAAACGGTAGACCACTGAGAGCGGTTGCCAGGTTAGCCGATAACTGCTGTCTTGTTGGCAATGTTTGCTGGCGCTGCTGCTGGCGCTGCACCGATGGCAGGATCTGTGATGGCGACCAGATGCCGCTTATGATGCCCTGTGTCTGTAGTTCCTGTAACTGCTTGCTGAGTTTTTCACTGGCCTGTAATACCTGTTCTACACTGTCACCTGTCTGCATGAACACGTGTGATACTTCAGGGACGTTCAGCTCATG
>DAOVJH010000081.1 GCA_030673345.1 Pseudomonadota bacterium | reverse complement strand
GGGGACTGTGCTTTATACGCGGTTTATGGGGAAGAAGATGAAGGAGATGAGGTCTTCTTCTGAGTAATGTTTCTATTTATAACTTTATCTATCTTGTAGGAGCGGATTTTATTCATTCCGCTCCTACGGGGTAAATAAAACCCTACTTTATATTAGCCAAACTCTCACGTTCCTTAGCAACCAAAAAATCAACCACCGCCAGCATCCGTGCCTGACCACCCGCCCGCATACGATCGACACGATATTTACCGTTGACGATGACCTCAGGTGCACCGACAGGTTTATAACTGCGCACCATTGCTTCCGCCTGTTTCACCTGACTCTCCACCGCGATCGAATTAAACGCTGTATTAAAGTCTTTTTCATCAACACCGTGTTGCGCAAAGAAGTTAGCCAGGTCGATTTTATTGCGTATATTTTTTTGTTCTACCACTAACGCAGTAAACAGAGGATGATGAATTTTTTCCATCACTTTTAATTCCTGCGCGGTGTAAAAAGCCTGTGCAAACAATTTCATCGGCTCATTCCAAACCGCAGGGAAAGTCCAGAAATCAATATCACCGCCCTGTTGTTTACCCCAGCCTTTTATCAGCGGTTCAAACTCATAACAATGCGGACAACCGTATGAAAACATTTCTACTACTTCGACTTTGCTGCTATCACGGGTAGCGACCGGCGTATCCAGCACGATATAATGTTCACCTGCAATAAACTGCTGCTCAGGCTTCGCCGCCTGTACAGGCTTTCCGCCTTTCTGTTTGGCCGACAGAATAACAACATCTTCCCTCGGCACGTCCTGGTGAGCTCCCGAAGTTTTTGTTGGCACTTTAATTATCTTATCGATAACTTTCATGCCATCAGTCACTTTGCCAAATACTGTATAACCCGGTTTATTACTATTTGGATCAAGGCTGATATTTTGCTGAACATTGATAAAAAACTGAGACGTTGCACTGTCGGGCGATCGAGTGCGGGCCATTGAGATACTGCCTCTCAGATTCCTCAGACCATTATCTGACTCATTCACTACAGAGGCATGAACTGGCTTTTTTTTCATTCCTTTTTCATATCCACCTGCCTGCACCATGAACCTTGGGATTACTCGATGGAACAGGGTATCAGTGTAAAAGCCCTCGTTAACATAAGTAAGAAAATTGGCCACTGTTTTTGGCGCTTTGTCAGGATTGAGCTCCAGCGTAAAAGTCCCCATCGTCGTCTCAAAGACCACTTCAACTGGTGATTTTTTTATAGGAGATGCAGCTTCTGCATCGAGCCCAGCAGCAAATACGCCATATGCAAAGAGTGTGATAAAAAGAAAAAAGGATAGTTGTTTAGATTCCATGTGGTTTACCTTGCTGCTACGTTGATAATGACTGTCTGTTTCTTGCCTGATTTAAAGGTCAACGTCATGTTCACTTGCTGCCCCCTGGTCAGATGCTCTTTTGGTCCCATCAACATCAGATGCTTACCACCCGGTTCGAACTGGATCTGCCCATTCGCAGGAATTGTCAGATCTGTGACCTCATTCATCTCCATCATGCCATCAACTCTTTTCATCTCATGCACTTCGATGTTCTTGTAGGCATCGCTCTCAACTTTGGTCAAGGTTACTTCTTCAGAGCTCACATTCACCAGCGTCATGTAACCGGCATTCACCGTCGCTGCTTCATGTGCTTCACGCACCCAGGAGTTCATGATCGCGACCACATCACCCGATGGCTTATCATGGCTTACGGTGAACGCAGCAGTTACCGGTGTCTCAGCATCTGGCGGCATCGGGCCACTCTGAAGTCTCTGCGTCTCGTCTTTTATGTAATCGAGCAAAACCACCGCCTCTTCTTTGTTCAGCCGCATATTAGGCATGGCCAGCTTGTTATATTGCTCATAAAGAGCCATTGCGATGGGATCTTTCTTCTTCAACATTCGATCCGGCGCTTTCAGCCAGTCGAACAGCCACCGCTTTTCCCGACGCTGGTTAACGCCGAGCAGATCAGGCCCCAGCGCGCCCGCTATTTCGTTACCGGTGAGGGTATGACAGCTTGCGCAACGTGTGCGATAGATCTGTTCCCCGCGCGGAATATTGCGCAACTTGGGGGCATTTGCATAACTGTCACCTTTTGGTGGAGCTTTCCACCCTGTCAGCCAGTTACCGATCTGGTCTGCCAGTACATGGGTATTTTCGAAAGGTGAACGTTTCATCCAGCGGCCTGTTTTCTGATTGCCGATGATCATGTTCACATTGTGATTGTTTGAACCGTCCTGGATCTCATCGATGTATAGACCAAGTTTTTTGCGCAGCTCGATAATGTCCGACTTTTTGCCCGTAAGAAACGTCCAGTTTGCTTTAAACCTTTCTTTATACTTTTTGAGTACTTCTGGTGTATCCGTTTCAGGGTCGATCGATATAGAGTAAAAGAAAACATCTTCGCCCAGCCGGTCACCCATGAGTTTTTGCACTCTGACGAGTTGCGCTGTTTCGAGTGGACAGGTATCCGGACAACTGGTGTAGATGAAATTGATAACAACGACTTTATCTTCGATCAGGTCATCAAAAAACCTGACCTTGTCTCCATCCTGCGTCGTTAACTCAACATTTGGAAAATAGTTTGCACCCCATGGTGATGCATAACTAAAAACAGGGTTACCTGCAAAAAACAAGGCGATGGTCGCCACCCAAAAATATTTATACATCATATTTCTCTTCTATATAAAAGCTTATATCTATAAAGCTAGAAAATCCGCGGTGAGCATTACCTGCCCACCACGGATCTGGTCCTAACTTCTAACCGCTATAAAATAGGTTACGGTTAGTATTTCTTCCATGCCTCCCCCTAGATATCATTTTCCATCAGTCGTGCCCTATGGATCGCAGTGTCGATCGTCATAGGTGTTGGACAGTTAACAACATGAGGCGAGTTCAAATTATTGAAATCATAGTTGTTCGTACCTACGTTAGGTCCACCCACTGCTGGTGGGAACTCTATTATTTCTAACTTGCCATCTTCACGAAGTTCTTTCAGCTTCTTAAAGCCTTTAACGACACCACCGTTATCGACCGCTGGGGCTAACCAGTGAGCGAAGCCAATGTGCCACATTGGGCTGTAGTCATCTTCAGGCATGAAGTATGAAGGAAGGCCAACTTGACTACCGAAAGGTCCGCCACCAAGTATGCCGTTACCATCAGCTGGTGTAGGCGGATAACTTGGACGTATCTTTGCTGGTGGCAGGAACTGTATCAATGGTACTGCCGCATCAGCCAGGAGCAAGTGCTTAGGTACGGCAGGCACGCCCATCGCTCTGGCAGGACCTGGAGGCCAGGTATCCAGCACTACGTAGTACGGCAGATAGTCGCCACCATCAGACCATGATTTGTGCAATTTAACTGACACGTAAGGATAACCAACGTCTACACCGTCATGTCCGATGTAATCAGGCCCATCCGTATCCATTGCAACCACGTGACCAGACTCATGCAAACCACCCCATGAATTACCGTTGTACATACATGTTGTATTCGCAGGCAGATCAGGGAAACTAGTACAGCTTTCGTCTATACGGTTGTGTTCCCAATCTTCGTCACCCCATTTGAATATAATCGCATTGAA
The DNA here is from genome assembly GCA_030673345.1 of Pseudomonadota bacterium. GTDB lineage: Bacteria > Pseudomonadota > Gammaproteobacteria > SZUA-229 > SZUA-229. The sequence goes on along the minus strand of DAOVJH010000081.1, from coordinate 3,127 downwards.
GATTACATCCTTACCACCGTAGTTCACACGACGCAGCGGTGAGTAGGTGTTGTTGGGATCAACATCTGGCATAGCCACACGTTGAGGTTCACGGTCAGCAGCAGGAATAGGTACGCCACCACTCATTTCAGAGTTTGACCAGACTGGATTCGGCAGATCACCGTAGAACGTCCAGTTACCAGCCTCGTCGACACTGGCTTCAGCAGTAGCAGCCACCGGTGTATTCACTATGCCGCCTGCCCATGACAGACCCAGTTCTTCAGACAGTTCTAAATCACTGACATCATGCAGAACGTACCAGACTTCGGTTTCAACACCATATTCATCGATGTTGAGGCCTTTGGTCAGTGGATAAGTTGCAACACCACGCTCGTTATCCGGCTCAGGATCAGACAGTGCATCACCGAGCTCCGTGTCTCTGATATCGTCCAGTTCACTCATAACCATACCGTCGACCCATATATCTACAGGGTCTAACTGAGGTCCGAACTCACCCACAGCATCACCTTCTCTAAAGGTTGGCAGCGCCACAGAATCAACATAGCTAACACCGTCCCATGTAGGCAGTGGTGTCGGCATCAGTTTGACCTGGCCCGGATTCTCGATATCCCAACGCAACAACATCGCGTGGTCTTCGTGCTGAGTATTGTGACAATGCTCCATGTAGGTACCGGCAAACTCTCTGAATCGCAATGCGATTTCAACGAGGTCACCGCTATCTTCCTGCGGACCTAAACGATACACATCCTTACGTGCCCACTTCTCATGCTCAGGCGGCTCTTTGCCATTTCTGCGCAGGATGATACCTTCTTCGAAGTGAATATGAATCGGATGGCTCCAGGTACCACTGTTGATCAGGCGCCAAACTTCCAGGCCGCCTGAGTTTTTAGATGGTGCAGCAGATACACGGCGTGGATCCATGCCGAAGCCTTTACCGCCATCTGTTTCGATGACCCATGGTTTTTCATCCGTAGGCTGTCTCTCGAACTCGAAAGAACGGTGCAATGCATTAGCAAGTTCTGCCTCGGTAGGTCTACGCAGTGGAATCATGGTCTTGCCGCCTTCAACATACTCGGCAGGATCCATACTCAGATCTTCGCCATCGTAACTGGCTACACGGAACTCAAGGAATTTACCAACAACGGGGTCACCTTCAGTCCAACGATCATCAACACCATCGCCGTTGTCATCAACAGCAACCGCTTTATAAACACCACTCACTATATCGGCTAGTGGGATTGGCTTATCAGTTGATTGGCCATCTTTATGTTGCAGCAGGTTAACCATGTACAGCCTGTCGCCTTCTTCGAAATTACTGAAGTCTACGACGATGTCGTAACGTTCAGCGATACCCTGTGTTGGCAGCGTACCGTTTTCGAAGTAAACAGTGTGCTCCATCAAGTTACCGTCGTTAGCAACCATATGGAAAGGTACGGGTTCACCAGTCTGATCGACCAGTGCAACTCTGAAGTAACGTGACACAGAACCGTTCAAAATACGGAAACGGTATTTACGTGCACGCACATCCATATAAGGCTTGTACAACCAGTTAACGGTCATAACGTCACCGATGAAACCTTTCAGGTTGAACGGGTTGAACCACAGCTGACCGTCACCGTCCCATGCTTTTTCAGCAAGCAGCAGGTTAACGTCGTAGTCACGATTACCATAGTCTTTAGCAGTACCAGAAGGCAAACGCATGTTCACGCCGTCATCGATCGCTTCATTACCACGGTCGATAGCACTGTAGTAGTTCATCATCGCAGCATTACCTTTGTATACGTTCTGCGCGGTGAAATCGAGCATGTGGTCATGGAACCAGTGTGTACTCATGGTCTCACGCCAGTCACCAGGAACTTTCGTGATACCGCCTTTTCCGTCAGGCATACCAGCACGCTCATCTTTAGCATCGACATTGATAGAGTCAGTGCCTGCCAACGTCATCGGCCAGCGATAATCATAGTACTGGCCCGGAAAGAAGAAGCTATTGGCATAACCATCACTTTCAGCCGGGTTGTGGCCATTGTGTTCGTGAGTACTGATCGTATGCACACCGAAACCACGGTTCTCTGCTACGTCTACAGGTAATGCATTGTAGTGACGGAATAACAGTGGCTCACCATATTTAGCTTTAAGAAGTTTAGGCGGCAAGGTACCGTCAAACGTCCACAATGTAGTGTGGTCCTGTACAGGCATGTTGGGGTGGAACTTGATAGCGATGCCATCAGTCGTACCTTCTGAACCTGCCGCACCCGTCGTATTGTGATACAGGCCACCCGGTCCAAACTCACCTACGTTATAACCGTGCTCCTGCTTGCTGTCACGGAAACCACCGTTAACACGCGCACCAGCCATCGCTGACTGGAAGTATTTCTTCGGTTTGAACTCATCCCAACGCTGGTGCGACCAGCCGATACCCGGTGGACGACCTTCTGCTGGTGGATCTTGAAGCTCACGACCGATGTAATCTTCGATCACATCTTCCCAGGGGTTTTCATCCTCGGTATTGGCGAATTTGGTCGGTGTTGGCCAGATACGCTGAGACAGGAACTTTTCAAGCTTTTTACCATTCGGTGCACTTTGTGCATTTTTTGGTTCGGGTAATTCTTTCCATTTCTCCGGTTTCTTTTTCTTGAACTTCAGTTTATCCATACCGAATTCTTCGAAACGCAACATCTGCTGACTAAATGCTTCAGCATCATACATCGGACTTGGCGCACCATTGGTTGGCACATTGAATCTGCCATCATCACGCTGGTCTGCTGCCTGTAATACATTGTTTGCAGATGTGTCTTCTGTATGGCCAGTAACGCCACCCTCAAAAGTACCCGCGTTTGCTTCCGGAAGACCTTCTAACGCACTGCCATCGGCATCAATAACCAGTGGAGTGAGGCCTGAAGCATCATCACCACCATGATGATCATCATCATGGTCATCATCCGCATAAGCGGGAGTAATAACAAAGCATGCCGTCAGTAGCGCGGCCCCTGCGATTCGAAAGAATCGCAAACTGTCATCAAAAACATCCCTTCGGTGTTTGGTAATCATTTTTTTATCCTCATTATTTTCATTTATTTTTATATATCTGAACTTTCCTGCAATACACAGACCTAATTCTTTATTGCGC
>DAOVJH010000292.1 GCA_030673345.1 Pseudomonadota bacterium | reverse complement strand
TAGGCGTACTGGCACACCGTGGCCACATACAGGCGATACAGCGCTGGTCTTTGACCGCAGACTACCTGTCATCAAAGATTGCTGGCCATCATTTCGAAATTGTTCCGCTTAACCTCGATGATATACGCAGCGCTACCCATAACGGCGGTATCCAGTTCATCCTGACCAATCCCGGTAACTATGCAGATCTTGAAGCACATTTCGGGATATCACGCATCGCCACGTTGCAGACACGCGAAGGCAAAAAAGTACGCTTACGTTACGGCGCCGTCATCATCACCCAGGCCAGCAATAATGACATCCATCGCCTTGAAGACCTGAAAAACAAACGTTTTATGGCGGTCAGCGAAAAAGCCTTCGGTGGCTTCCAGATGGCATGGCGAGAACTGGTCGAACATGGCATCGACCCATTCAAAGACCTGCAAGAACTCCACTTTGCCGGATTCCCCCAGGACAAAATCGTGTTCGCCGTCAGGGACGCACGAATCGATGCAGCCACTGTGAGGGCTGAGACGTTTGCCCGCATGGTGGAATCAGGCGCCATCAAGGCATCTGATTTTCGAGTGCTCAATCAGCAGCACGGCATCGACAGTCCTTTCCAGGTAAGCACGCGCCTCTACCCGGAATGGCCGTTTTCCACCCTGAAAGAAACACCGCGCGAACTGGCTACCCTGGTAACCCAGACGCTTCTCGCCATGGCTGATGATCACCCGGCAGCTTTAGCCGCACACAGCGCGGGCTGGACCATACCGCTGGACTATTCACCGGTCAACGAACTGATGCGATCCTTGAAGATCGGACCATACAAAGTACTGCGCGAGACATCCCTGCTAGCATTGATGAAACGTTATGCCTGGTGGCTGATCGGTGTTGCCGTCTTGCTGATATCTCTGATCGCCCTGAACGGTTATATCACTCGCACCAACCACCGCTTACGTGACACAGAACGTAACCTGCGTCTCGAGATCGGCCAGCGAAAAACATCACAGATAGCACTAGCACGCTACCGGGACACTCTCGAAGAACAGGTAATGGCGCGCACCCATGATCTTCACATGACCAACGAGGCACTCGACAAGAGCCGCATCGCACTGCGTAAGCTGGTAAAGATAACCAGTGCACCAGAGCTTGACCACAAACAGCGCCTTCAACAGCTGCTCGAAACAGGAAGAAAATATTTTGAACTGGATGTTGCCGTGCTGGCCAGCATCGAAGGTGATGAACAAAAGGTCTGCACCGTATCGGGCAATATAGAGCTGGTACCTGAAATCCGCGGACCGATCAATGAGCGTTGCGCTACTCACCTGGTTGAGCATTCAGGCGGATCTCTCGATATACCCGATATCGAAAACTTCGCTGCGGCCGGTTCAGCCTGTCTCAAACAAGGCTGGCGCAGTTACCTCGGCATCGGCATATTGCTGGACGGCAAGATTCACTGCACACTGGAGTTCGCCGGCACCAGAACACGTCAGTCATATCTGAGCCAATGGGACCATGAACTACTCAAGGTCATGGCACAATGGATTGCTGACGAACTGGAGCGGCAGCTTGCATCCGAAGCCCACCGCCGCCATGAGGCAGAGTTCGCTCGCGTCTCACGCATGAGTACCATCGGTGAGATGGCCGCCAGCCTCGCGCATGAGTTAAACCAGCCGCTTACCGCCACCATCAACTACAGTAATAGTTGCCTGCGAATCCTGAAAGAACCACAGCCAGATACGGCCAGGTTAGTCGAAGGCATCGAACATGCTGTCGAAGGCGCAACCATGACGGCAGACATAATCCGCCATATACGGCAGTTTGTTCAAAAAGGCGAAGAACGTTATGGCGCCGTCGATCTCAACCACGCAGTACGCAATGCCGCGGCGTTGATCAGCCACGAGGTACAGCGTCACAACGTAATGCTGAAATTTGAACTGGAAGTTGCGATACCGATCATCGACGGCAACCTGATCCAGATCGAGCAGGTCATCCTCAATTTTATGCGCAACAGCATCGAAGCCATGGCTCGCGTTAAAAAACAGAACCATCAGATGATCATAAAGACAGAAACCAAAGACACAGGAATGGTACGTGTCACTGTGATCGATAGCGGTGAAGGTGTACAGCAAGACAGCCTGCCCCGTATCTTCGATGCATTCTTCAGTACCAAAGCTGAAGGCATGGGTATCGGTCTATCCATCAGCCGTTCCATAATCGAATCACACCAGGGTTATATCAGTGCACAGGCCCATGACAAGGGAGGCGCTGAATTCGCTTTTGAATTACCGGCGATGATGGCGAGCTAAACAACGAGGAATTAAGGATGACAGAATCTACTACCTATATTATCGACGATGACCGAATGGCGAGGGAATCTCTAAAGTGGCTGATTGAATCAGCCGGCTTGCCGGTACAGGTTTTTGACCATGGACTGGAATTCCTCGAACAGGTCAATACATCGATGCCAGGTTGCGTAGTACTCGATGTTCGCATGCCTGACATTAACGGCATGGAACTGTATACCAGGCTGAAACAGCGTGACATCATGATGCCGGTCATCATCGTCACCGGACATGCCGACGTGGCGATGGCTGTACGCGCGATGAAAGCCGGCGCTTTTGATTTTATAGAAAAACCCTACAACGATGCACTCATGCTGGAGCGCGTACAGAACGCCATCACTCATGACCATAACAAACGCCTTAAAAAGCAGCGCGTGTCTGCAATCAAATCCTGCGCTGACCAACTGACACCACGCGAGCAGGAGGTTATGCATTTTGTGCTGGGGTCAACTCAGAACAAGATCATCGCTATCGAACTGGGCATCAGTATCAAGACGGTTGAACTTCACCGTGCCAATCTTATGTCAAAGATGCAGGCGAGAACTTCTACTGAGTTGATGCGGATGGCGTTGATTGCTGAATTGTGATTTTAGTATTTTTTATTGGGTCTTGCGGTTCTGGCAGCGTCAGTTTTTAATTGCCGCCATGTAGGAGCGGATTTTATTCATTCCGCGATTTTGTTTTAGGTTTTGGCTTAGTTGATTGAGCCAGAGTTTGGTTGAATAATATTTACGACTGTTATTTTGTTAGGCATTGCGGTATTCGCACGCACGGCTAATTACTCCTTTCTATTTTACGTTTCACCGTTTTTGTAGGAGCGGATTTTATTCATTCCGCGATTTTTTTGTTTCAGGTTTTGGCTTAGTTGATTGAGCCAGAGTTTGGTTGAATAATATTTAC
>DAOVJH010000486.1 GCA_030673345.1 Pseudomonadota bacterium | reverse complement strand
TTCATGTTCAGGGTGCAGCCTGGTTTCTTAACAGATAAAAGTTATTATCTGGTGCCCGCTCCTGGCTGGAACGATTGGGTAGAATACGACGCAATAGGATATAAAAATCAGCTTTCCATGGCGAACGTCAAGCATGGTGGGAAATTATTGCCTGTGATAAGGATGTTGAAGACATGGAACCGCTTATCGGGAAAGGCATTTGACGGTTACTTTCTTGAGCTCATAGTAAAAGATGTTCTCGACGGTTACGAAATAGAAACATACCAGGCTGCAATCAATTATGTATTCAGAGCCATACTTGCTGATGTTGCGCTTAAAAAACACGACCCTGCAAATCCAAGTCTACAGGTCGAAGGTCTGCATAATCTCGAAAATATTGTAAATGCGATGGTGCATGTTAAGAGTTCATGCCTGGTTACGGTAGAAGCGATGGCGCTCGAAGAAGAGAACAAGATGCGATCAGCGCTCTCGGTATGGGGGCAGTTATTTCCACGACATCTTCCTATGATGAAAGAGTTGATCACACAGCCAGGCACTTGATCTTATTCAGTTTGAATTTTTTAGTGTTTCCAGCAACGCGTTAGCAGGACCCGATAAAGTTCTCGATGCATGAAGTAATACACCCAGGTGTCTCTCCATTTTTACGCCTTTAATTTTCAACCTGTGAAGTGAGTTATCGATCATGGATTCAGGTAATACGCCCCAACCCAGACCATTCTGAATCATCGCCTTGATCGTTTCCAGGTAATTCGACTCCATGATTATTTTTGTGTCTGCGTCCAGTTTTAAGGCGCGGTCGATAATGTCTCGGGTATGCGTGCTGTGTGACTGTATCAATACGCCGTGTTTGGTCAGCTGGGTTTTGTTCACCGTTTTCTGTTTTGCTAAAACATGGTCTTTTGCAACCACGCACTCCATCGGGTCAGACCAGACTGGAATAGTGGTAAAGGGCTTTTCGATGCCATCAGGCAATGTCACCAGTGCCAGTTCGATATCACCTTTTAAGATCAATGCGGCCGCCTGTTCTGAATCCATAAATTGAATGTCCAGCTCAACGTCTTGATAATTATTAGTGTACTGGCGCAAGATGGGCGGCAGGCGATGCAGACCGATGTGGTGGCTGGTACCAAATCGGAGGTGACCGCTAACCCTGGTTCTCAATGTGCTGACGATGCGTTCTGCTTCGCTGATCTCTGCCAGTATGCGTTGATAGCCGGGGATCAACGCGGTACCAGCCTGTGTCAGTTGAACGGTTTTGCCGAGGCGGTCAAACAGCTTGCAGTCGAGCGCGAATTCCAGCGTAGAAATCCGCTTACTGATAGCGGGTTGAGTGATGAAAAGGTTTTCGGCG
>DAOVJH010000258.1 GCA_030673345.1 Pseudomonadota bacterium | reverse complement strand
CTCCTCAAACAAAATTTTTATGGTACCTTCGTTTTTTATCGTAAGTTAAACTCTGTCGACAAGCAAACCGTTTATTACCATTATTCTACAGTCTCTTCTGCTGAACTTGACTCTATCAGACAAGATATATTGAATCATTTAAAAAAATAGGGAGTTATTATGAAAAAATCATTTGCCAGTATTATTTTGGCCACAGCCGTTGCCGTCTCTTTTAGCGCTTACGCAAAAGATATCTCAGTAAAAATCACAAAAGATAAAAGTTACAGCACAGTTCATGCTGATGGCGAACTGATAAAAATTTCACGCATCCAGGATACATCGCATGTCATCGAGGGCTCATTTTCAAAAACATCACGTCCGTGTCCGCCGTTTTGTATCAATCCATTAAGTATCGATGATCGTGTAGAAACAGTTGCTGAACTCGAAGTGATAAAATTTATGGAGACCGTCATGTATCGAGGTGATGGTGTTCTAGTCGATGCACGTACACCAAGCTGGTATAAAAAAGGAACCATTCCGGGTTCTATCAATATACCATTTACCACGTTTGAAAAAGAGGCAAGTGACGTCGAGTTGGCTGAAGTTCTGGAAAGCCTGGGCGCTGTAGAACGTACTGATGTAAATCCTGTATTGCGTATGGTCGAAATCGTCGGTTTGATGGGTGGAGATGATAAGACAGAGCAATGGGATTTTTCTCAGGCGAAAGAGTTATTACTCTGGTGTAATGGTCCATGGTGTGGTCAGTCACCGCGTGCGATCCGTGGTCTGTTAAAAGCCGGTTACCCAGCTGATAAGCTGTATTACTATCGTGGTGGTATGCAGATGTGGCAGTCTTTGGGGCTGACGACCATCGTACCAAAAGGTAACAGCGTGGCCAGTAAGTAACCGATTATATGTAACATATCTTACTAACATTAAATTTTGCAAAAAAGCCGCTTTATTAGCGGCTTTTTTGATGTTTATCAATAAAATAAGCACGTGCTGTTTGTGCTGTCAGGTGAAGTCTTGAAATCACCCTTTATGTCCTCATATATTTATTAATCCAATTTCAGTTATGTACTGAAAATAACAAATTTATGAGACAGGACTATGAGACAAGACAAATTAACGACACGGTTTCAGTCTGCACTGGCTGATGCACAGTCTATCGCTATAGGGCGTGATAATCAGTTTATCGAAGCTGCTCACGTCATGTTAGCGTTGCTGGAACAGGATGCGAGTACTGTTGGCCAGATACTGGCGAGTACTGGTGTCAGTGTTGAAGCGGTGAAACAAAAGATGACGGAAGGCCTCGACCGTCTGCCCCAGGTACAGGGGAATCAAGGTGACGTACAGCTCTCCAATGAGCTCATCCGGTTACTGAATCAGACTGATAAGCTGGCGCAACAGCGTAATGACCAGTTCATCTCAAGTGAACTGTTCTTGCTGGCACTGGCCGACGCTAAATCTGCTGCTAGTGAAATTTTGAAATCAGCAGGTACTGATAAGAACAAGATAGAACAGGCAATCGATAATGTCCGTGGCGGTGAGACAGTCGATGATGCCAATGCTGAAGAGAACCGGCAGGCATTGGAGAAATATACTATCGATTTAAGTGAGCGTGCCGCGCAGGGCAAGCTTGACCCGGTGATCGGACGTGATGAAGAGATCCGCCGTACCATTCAGGTATTGCAGCGCCGCACTAAAAACAATCCTGTTTTGATCGGTGAACCGGGTGTTGGTAAAACGGCCATCATCGAAGGTCTGGCTCAGCGCATATTAAACGGCGAAGTTCCTGAAGGCCTTAAGAGCAAACGTATCCTGTCACTTGATATGGGCACATTGATCGCCGGTGCAAAATTCCGTGGTGAATTTGAAGAGCGTTTGAAAGCGGTATTAAAAGATCTGTCGCATCAGGAAGGTCAGGTCATATTGTTTATCGATGAACTGCACACCATGGTCGGTGCCGGTAAAGCCGAAGGTGCGATGGATGCCGGCAATATGTTGAAGCCAGCATTAGCACGCGGTGAATTACATTGTGTCGGTGCGACTACGCTGGATGAATATCGTCAGTACATCGAGAAAGACGCGGCACTCGAACGCCGTTTTCAGAAAGTGCAGGTCGATGAGCCCAGCGTAGAAGATACTGTTGCCATATTGCGTGGTTTGAAAGAACGCTACGAGATACATCATAAGGTCGAGATTACAGACCCTGCGATCGTGGCGGCAGCTACTTTGTCGCATCGCTATATCAGTGACCGTCAGTTGCCGGATAAAGCCATCGATCTGATCGATGAAGCGGCGAGTCGTATCCGTATGGAAATCGATTCCAAACCAGAAGTGATGGACCGCCTTGATCGCCGTATCGTGCAGTTAAAAATCGAACGTGAAGCACTGAAAAAAGATAAAGACAAGGCCACCAGGCAGCGTCTGGAAAACCTTGAATCTGAACTGGAGAAACTTGAAAAAGAATACAGTGATTATGAAGAACAGTGGACGGCAGAAAAGCTGATCGTTCAGGGTTCATCGAATTTAAAAGAAGAGCTGGAAGCAGCCAAGCTGGAACTGGAAACTGCGCACCGTGCCGGTGACCTGGCGCGTATGTCTGAATTGCAGTACGGCCTTATTCCTGAGCTGGAGTCTCAGATCTCACAGGTTGCTGAAGCCGAACTGGCGCGTGACCACAAATCACAGTTACTACGTAACAAGGTAAACAGTGATGAGGTGGCAGAGATCGTTGCCAGGTGGACGGGCATACCTGTCAGTAAGATGCTCGAGGGTGAGCAGGAAAAACTGCTCCGTATGGAAGAAGAGATCGGTAAGCAGGTGATCGGGCAGCAGGAGGCGGTTGCTTCTGTTTCCAATGCGATACGTCGCTCACGTGCCGGCTTGTCTGATCCGAGTAAACCCAATGGCTCATTCATGTTTTTTGGCCCTACTGGTGTCGGTAAGACTGAGCTTACCAAAGCCCTGGCAAAATTCATGTTCGATACCGAAGATGCCATGGTTCGCATCGATATGTCGGAGTATATGGAAAAACATTCAGTATCAAGGTTGATCGGCGCACCTCCTGGTTATGTCGGATATGAAGAAGGCGGCTACCTGACCGAGGCGGTAAGGCGTAAACCATATTCTGTAATCTTGCTGGATGAGATAGAGAAGGCACATCCTGATGTGTTTAATATCTTGCTGCAGGTGCTGGATGATGGCCGTCTGACAGACAGCCAGGGACGTACGGTCGATTTTAGAAACACCGTTATCATCATGACGTCTAACCTGGGTTCGCACCAGATTCAGGAAATGTCTGCTAATAATGATTACGAAGGCATGAAACAGGTGGTGATGGAAATCGTCGCACAGAACTTCAGGCCGGAATTTATCAACCGTGTCGATGAAACTGTGGTGTTCCACCCTCTGGCAAAAGACCAGATCCGTGACATTGCAAAAATTCAGTTGCAACATCTCGGTGCACGGTTACAGGAGCAGGATTTTATTTTTCAGATATCCGATGAGGCGATCGACGTATTGGGTGACGCGGGATTTGATCCGGTG
>DAOVJH010000313.1 GCA_030673345.1 Pseudomonadota bacterium | reverse complement strand
GCTGGTCCAGAGTTTGACGCTGGTTAGCTCGGTTTTGGTATCCGGGTATTGGCCTTCGGTACCCGGGTTGTTTAAGTCTGTCATCTCGATCTTGCCGTTGGATGTGCTGTACACGATATCAGCGCCAATATCCCATCTGCCCAGATCCGTCCATTTTGCTCCAAGGCCTACCGTTTCAAAAGCATCTTCAAAATCTGCGTTCCAGATATCGGTTGATGCTGTCGGTGAAACGTCCTCACTGGCCTGGCTGGACTCGATGGTCTCATAGGTATAGTAGCCATAGGTGGTGATGTTGTGGCGTGGTGTATAGGAAAAATCAACGGTGTAGACCGGCTGCGTTGCTTCGGTCAGACCGATGGTCGTATTCCTGTAATCATCCTTGTTGTAATCAAACCGAGCACTGAGAAATAGTTTGTCGGTGGCCATGTAATCGAAGATGGCACCGACTTTGATCCTGTCGCGATCAGCTAGATGATATTTTCGCATCGCCGGATTTTCTAAAGCAAGCGTGTTGTATGTGCTGCCATCTCTGCTGCTCGCTTCGCCGAGCAGTGCAACATCGACGGTTGAATGGGCTTTTATTTTCCATTTGGCAAACAGTGTATTTTCTGCGGTGTCTTCACGCTCTGCATTGTCGTAGCTGCGTTTCATCTCATTGTATTTATAACCGCCACGCAGGCTGGTTATTGCATTGAAACGGTAATTGGCGTCCAGTTTGATGCGGCTATTCTTGTAGCTGTATGGGCGATTCTCCACGGTTGTTCCGGTGATTGTGCTCTTAACGAATGAGTCCATTAGAACATAGTCATAGCTGGCGACAGATGTTTTGTTATCACGTTCGTTATAGCGAAGTTCGGCATTGAGTCGCAGCTTGTTTACCGGACGTGACGCCAGCTTCAGTTGTACATTAGTCAGCCAGACTTCACCATTCAGTGAGTTAGCCGGTAATGCGGGTGCGGTGACAGCAGGGTTAACTGTGTAAGGCTGAAAAACCTGGTTCTGGGTCATACGGCCCATCGCTATCAAACCGGTAACACGGCTTTTATAGGGTAAGGTGTAACTGCCGGTGAGTGATAACTGGTGAAATTCGTTATCTGGCGCTAGCGACAGGCTACCTGAAACGGGAGCAGCGCCTACTGCTGCTGGCGGTGCTGGATGAGGATTCTGCCAGTTCAGTGAGTCATTGTTATTATCGAATAATGATATGTGGTATTTGAGATCAACCTGCCCGTCATCACCCGCATAACTTACCGTGGCATTAACAAGTTTAGTGTCCTGATCGATGGGTTCTGGCAGTAGTGATGTGGTGGTGCTTCCGATGACCTGGCTGCTTCCATTGCCTATGGCCGCGCCGCTGGCGTCCACGCCCTGTTTGTTTTCGTGGCTGAAGTCTACACCGAATTGCCAGTGTTCTTTAGGAACAAACATCGCACCTACTTTGATGCGTTCACGTTTTGTTTTTAATTCAAAGCGGTTCAGATTGGCGTTAAGGTTTGTGTTGATATCAAAACCGGCTGGCAACGTCAGGTTGTTGCTGCCAACGCCAAGAAAAGGTGTTTCTACTGTGTTGTTTTTGTAGTTGGGCAGTTCATCATATTCCAGGAAAAATTTGTGGCTTCCCCGTAAACCGCCTTCCAGGCGAAGGTAACGCGACTCCAGTCCGAGGTTGGTACCACGAACGCTCCAGTAGCGGCCGTCTTCATCAAATTCTCTGATTTTGAGATCACCGATTACAAAAGCACCCTGTGTCTGCATGCCGTTATAACGGCCAAACTTGTAGGCATCATCAGAGATGTAGCCGATGCCCAGGTCAATCCTGTTGAGGACTGGTCTGGAGATAAACTCTTCAGGAACGATTAGCTCGCCTTCTTCAGTTAAAGAGGGACCTTTTAATACCGTTTTGTCTTCTGTCGTTGCCGGGTTTTCTACTGACTCTTTCTCTACGGACTTGTCTTCTGCATGGGCTGCGCCTGATACAAGACCTAAAGCGGCAAGGTGAATAATTAGCAGTGATGTTTTTCTTTTCATGATCTTCTGCCTGTCTAATCAGTATAGTTCTTCGTGATTTATCTCTGCAATCCTGCGCCTGAAGGATGGTTGGAGCCATGTACCTTGCTGTGACAGTTTGCGCAATTCATTCCAACTTTAAATCGTGCACGTCCAGCGGCTGCAGGATCAAAATCCAGCATGTTACTGATGTGTGTCCGACCACCGCCAGCAGCCTGTGTGGCGTGGCATTGCTGGCACAGTTGCGGTCCCGGTTTGTTCAGTAAAGCCTGATGATTTGAGCCATGTACGCGGTGGCATAATGTGCAGTCTTCACTGGCAGGATTGTGTTCCCACAGGAATGGGCCGCGCTTCTCAGCATGACAGCTATAGCAGTTTTCATTAATGCTGAACTGCTTCAATGATGAAGGTCCTGCCGATCCGTGTGCGTTATGGCAATCGCTGCAGATTACTTTGTTGTCTCGTATCGGATGTGCAGAAGCACGGAAGGTCTGCGAACGTATATCTTTATGGCATGTGTAACAAACTTCTGCCTGTGAAGTACGCTCGATAACGTCATTAGGTTTATGGATCGAATGGCAGCTTACACAGGCCAGGTTTTCAGCTTCATGCGTGCTCGACATCCAGTGCATGCGCTCGCCACTGTTGTGGCAGTCCAGGCAGGCATCGTTTCGCTGTTTGATCGATTCCCCGTAACGGCCGGTCATGCTGATGATGCAGTTGCCTTCAGTTTCAAAATGTAATGCGCCGGGGCCATGGCATGTCTCGCAACCTTTTTGACCAAAGGGTGTGCGTGGATCAACCGACTGTCCATGCGGACTGGCATGCATGGTTTCAATCTTATCCTGGTGACAATCAGCACAGACATCGGGGCCCATATAATCACCCTCAGCCATACCTTCACAGAGGTTTGCCTGTTTGAAAGCGTGTTTTGCTTCACCTGCTTCCGTG